>JASHSE010000479.1 GCA_030036975.1 Xanthobacteraceae bacterium
TGACGCTCGGCGACGTGCTGCCGGCGATCCAGCAGGGCACCATCGACGGCGCCGTGCTGGCCACCACGGTCGACGCCACCATGAAAATGTACGACGCCGCCAAATACATCACCGAGACCGGCCAGCCGTTCATCTTCTCGATGGCCTTCATCGCCAAGAAATGGTACGACGCGCTGCCCAAGGATCTGCAGACGATCATCGACGCTGATGCGCTCAAGGCGGCGACGCAGGTCAATCCGTGGGCCGTCGACTTCTACGAGAAGCAGCGCAGAGCCTGGACCGAGCACGGCGAGCTCATCAGCCTGCCGCCCGCCGAGCAGGCTCAGATGATGAAAGACATCACCGCGGTCGGCGCCGAGGTCGCCAAGCGCAAGCCGGGTCTGGATCAAGCCTACAACACGTTCGTCGAGGTGGCGAAGCGCACGCAACAATAAACGCGGCGACGCGCGCACACGCCGGACGTCTTCGGCTTGCGCGCCTCGCGTCAGGATGTGACTGCCGCCAGCTTGCCTCGACGTCTGCCGCAGCGTGCCAAAAAAGGCAGCTGCTCGCTTTAAGAGGGAGGAACTGCCATGCGCCGCATCAATCGCGCGACCGTTGCGCTCGCCGCCTGGGTGATGGCCGCGGTGCTCGCCGTTAGCCTCGGTACAGCGCGCGCGCAGGGCCAAACCTATGTGATGAAGCTCGGCACCGCCACGATCAACGAATCGCAGCACGAATGGTGCAAGCGCTTCGTCGCCATGGTCGAGAAGGATTCCGGCGGGCGCATCAAGGGCGAGATCTATCCGGCAAGCCAGCTCGGTCCGATCCAGCGCGAGATCGAGGGCGTACAGTTCGGCGCCATCCAGGGCTATGTCGGCCCACCGGAATTTCTGGTCGGTGTCGACGATCGCTTCGAGGTGCTGTCGGCGCCGGGGCTGATCAGGAACATGGCGCAGGGCGCGCGGGTCGCGAGCGATCCCGAGCTGCAGAAGATGATGTTCAGCTTCGGCGCCGACAAGGGCATCCATGGCGCGGCTTTGTTTGTAGCGCAGCCGTCTTCGGTCATCGCGCGCACGCCGATTCGCCATCTCGCCGATTTCAAGGGCAAGAAGCTGCGCGTGCTCGCCGCCGACATGCAGCAGGAGATGATCAAGCGGCTGGGCGGCTCGCCGGTGGCGATGACGCTCGGCGACGTGCTGCCGGCGATCCAGCAGGGCACCATCGACGGCGCGGTTGCCGCCATGACGGTCTACACGACCATGCATTACTGGGATGCCGCCAAATACGTCACCGAGACCGGCCAGCCGTTCATCTTCTCGATGGTGTTTCTTTCGAAAAAGTGGTTCGAGGCGCTGCCCAAAGACCTGCAAACCATCATTGATAGCGACGCCGGCAAGGCCGCGGCCGAGGTCAATCCCTGGGAGGTCGATTTCTACAACAAGCAACGGCAGATCTGGGCGCAGCACGCCAATCTGATCAGCCTGCCCGCCGACGAACAGGCGCAAATGCTGCGGACGCTGGAACAGGTCGGCGCCGAAGTGGCCAAGCGCAAGCCGCGGCTGCAGCAGGCCTACCAGGTGTTTGCCGCAGTGGCGAAGCGGACTCGCTGAACAATCGTTCGCGTGGGGATCGCTGTCTTAAGTCGCGGCAATGGCCGCGACACGACGCCGCTCTGCGGCCAAGGCCGCGCCATTGTGAAACACGGCCGAGTGACGCCATGTAATGGCGCCGCTGGCGCCGGCTTGCCGCCACAATCAAACATGTCGCGGTATGTCTGATAAAAAATGCCGGCAGCGGCCGTAAATCGCCAAGATTTCCGGCACGCGCACGCATTTAACCCTTTGCACCGCGGCGATTTAACGCAGACGCAGCTCTTGAACGGGGCGATGTCCGTTTGCTGCCACAATCCAACACAATCGAAAATGTATCGCACCACCAACAAACAAATATGGCAACGACCAACCCGGCAAAAATTGGGCGTGCCTTCGCATCAAACATACTAGCCATGCAAATGAAGGCATAACGGATCGCCGCAGCGATGATATGACCCCGGCGCCTCATCTCACCGATGGGGCGCTTCTATTTGTTTGATCCGCCATCCTCACGGATTGGCGGTTTTTTGTTGGCAGATGGGAGCACGGCAAACTCGAACTAAGCGTAGGAGTCAGATCGCATGAAGTTGGGGACCTTGACGATGGCCGTTGTGGCCGCATGGGCAATTGCGCATTCCGCGCAGGCGCGCGGATATCATCATCATCGTAATCCGTCTCAGCATTATCGCCACAGCTATCGCCGTCACGAGTATCGTCGTTATGCGCGACGGCATGTTCACGCCGGGCGCTACGCGGCGGAGCCGCGCAGCGGCTATGCGGGCGACGCGGCGTACCGAAGCTTCGGGCAATGGTCGGGCGGATACCCACCGCGGCGCACCGCCTATCGCGGCGGCTACGGGCCGCGTCCGGCGGCCTGGTGCGGCTGGTACATGCGCCAACTGCTCGGCGTCGCCAACCCGGCCTTCAATCTGGCACGCAACTGGGCGCATTGGGGCCATGCCGGAGCCCCCGGCGTCGGCGCGGTCGTGGTGTGGCCGCACCACGTCGGCAAGATCGTCGGCCGTGAAGGCGGCGAGTGGGTGATCCAGTCCGGCAACGACGGTCATGCCGTGCGCACGCGGCCGCGTTCCATCGCGGGCGCCATCGCCATCCGCTGGAGCTGAGCGCGGCGAAATAGCGCCTGATCGGGCCGTGCGGCGCCGGCCGCCGGGAAACCGGCGGCCGTCCATTCTCATCGCACGCGATCGCTTGTAAGTTTTTCCTTCCCCGCGATATAGCGGGGAAGGGGGACCGCGCGAAGCGCGGTGGAAGGGGCGCCGGCCAAGAGACTTGCACCAGCATTGGAGCAAAGCCTCGCCGCCTGCGCCCCCTCCACCATCTTGCTGCGCAAGATGGTCCCCCTCCCCCGCTATCGCGGGTGAGGATAGGAGGAACGCGTGCAACAAAAGTTCGGCATCGGGCAGCCTGTCCCGCGCGTGGAGGATCCACGCTTCATCACCGGCCGCGGCCGCTATGTCGATGACGTCGAGCTGCCGCGCCAGTGCCATGGCGTTCTGGTCATGTCGCCGCACGCCCACGCGCGCATCAAGCGCATCGACACCGCCAAGGCCAAGGCGGCGCCGGGCGTGCTGGCGGTGCTCACCGGCGCCGATGTGCTGGCCGACCAGCTGGGCGGTCTGGCGCCGCCGATGCCGGAAGACATGGGCGGCCCGAAAGGCTTTCGAACGTTGCGTGCGATCCTCGTGACCGACAAGGTGCGCGCGGTCGGCGACCGCGTCGCCTTCGTGGTCGCCGAGACTTTGTCGCAGGCGCGCGATGCCGCCGAACTGATCGAAGTCGAATACGAGCCGCTGCCGGCGGTGACCGAGGTCGAGGACGCGGTCAAGCCCGGCGCCCCGGTGCTGTGGGATGGCGCGCCCAACAATGTCTCGTTCACGCTGATGATGGGCAATAAGGACGCGACGGAAGCCGCGTTCGCCGCTGCCAAGCACGTAGTGACGCTGAAACTGCGCAACAACCGCATCACCGCGAATTCGATCGAGCCGCGCGCCGCGATCGGCCAATATCATCCCGACAGCGAGAGCTACACGCTGTACTCGACCTCGCAGAATCCGCACGGCACGCGTTCGGCGGTCGCCGGGCAGGTGTTGAAAATTTCCGAGACCAAACTGCGCGTCCTCTCGCCCGACGTCGGCGGCGGCTTTGGCATGAAGCACGGCGGCTATCCGGAGGATGCGCTCGTCGTCTGGGCCTCGCGCCGGGTCGGCGGCCGGCCGGTCAAATGGGTGTCGACGCGCGTCGAGGCGCTGCTCGGCGACTCGCAAGGCCGCGATCAGGTCGTCACCGGCGAATTGGCGCTCGACGAGGCCGGCAAGATTTTGGCGCTGCGGGTCAACGCGCTGCATAACATGGGCTCGCACGTGTTCGGCGCCGCCATGGTGGTGCCGCTGTTCGCGATGCGGCTTGCGCCCGGCGTCTATCAGATCCCGGCGGTTCACGTCGTCGGTCGCGCCGTGCTGACCAACACCATTCCGCTCGCGCCCTATCGCGGCGCCGGCCGGCCGGAGGCGACCTATCTGATCGAGCAATTGCTCGACCGCGCCGCGCGCGTCGTCGGCATCGATCCGGTGGAGATCAGGCGGCGCAATTTCATTCCGGCCGCCGCCATGCCGCACAAGCTCGGCACCGGCATCACCTATGACAGCGGCGATTTCGTCCACGTCATGGACGAATGCCTTACGCTCGCCGACTGGAACGGTTTTGCCAAACGGGCCGCGGAATCGAAAAAGCACGGAAAACTGCGCGGCCGCGGCATCGGTTATTTTCTCGAAGAGGCTGCGGTGTTCAACGAGCGCATGGTGCTGCGCTTTGATCCGAGCGGCATGCTGACGATTCTGGCCGGCACCCATTCGCACGGCCAGGGTCACCAGACCGTGTACGCGCAGATGGTCAGCGAATGGCTCGGCGTGCCGTTCGACAATATCCGCTTCGTGCAGGGCGACACTGACGCAGTGCCGATCGGCCGCGGCACCTACGGCTCGCGCAGCATGCATGTCGGCGGCAACGCGCTGCGCCGCGCCGCCGACGCCATCATCGAGAAGGCGAAACCGATGGCGGCGATGATGCTGGAAGCCGCCGCCGGTGACATCGAATTTGCGGACGGCGCGTTCCGTATCGTCGGCACCGACCGGGCGCTGCCGCTTACCGCGGTGGCGCAGGCGTTCTATCGCCCGGCGATGCTGCCGCCGCAATTCGACGTTGGCCTTGAGGCCTCCGGCACGTTCGCGGCCGAGCCGCCGAATTATCCGAACGGGTGCCACGTTTGCGAGGTCGAGATCGATGCGGAGACCGGCCTCGTCACGCTCGACCGCTACGCCGCGGTCGACGATGTCGGCCGCGTCATGAACCGCTTGCTATGCGAAGGCCAAATCCACGGTGGCGTGGCGCAGGGCGTCGGCCAGGCATTGATGGAGCGCGTCGTGTTCGACGATGCGGGCCAGCTCGTCACCGGCAGCTTCCAGGATTACGCCATGCCGCGCGCCGACGATCTGCCGGAGTTTTCGTCGGAGCTGACCGAGGTGCCGGCGACGACCAACCCGCTCGGCGTCAAGGGCGCCGGCGAAGCCGGCGCCACCGGCGCGCCGCCCGCGGTGATCGGCGCCGTGCTGGACGCATTAAAGCCGCTCGGCATCGAGCACCTCGACATGCCGGCGACGCCGGACCGGGTCTGGGCGGCCATCAAAGCACACGAGACAAAGGTGGCGGCGGAATAATTCTTGGATTCCCTACTGCATCGCGCACCTTGTGGCGCGGATCAAAACTTGTCCATGATCGCGCGCATGAAGCGCACCGCGGCGGGGCCTTTGAGCGCGCTCGCCCACAATTCGCGCGCCATCTTTTCGTGCAGCGCCAAGGCTTCCGGCGCCGAGGTGATCATTGCCACGCCGACCCGGATGTTCGGCTCCTCGCCGAGCCGGAACGGGCTCAGCGCCAAAATCTGCCGGTCGGGCTGGCGAAAGATCTGAAAGCTGGTATGCGGCAGCGTGTCGAGCACGATGCCGATCTGCACGCCGATCGGCTCGTTCGCCATCAGCGCGGTGAAATGCTCGGCTTCGGCGCGAGCAAGCGCGCGGCGCTCGCGGCGCAGCGCTTCCGGCAGGTCGAGCCGGCCGACCAAACCGTTGCGCAGAAAACGCTCCATCTCGGCGGCCGATATGAGATTGACGATCGCCGGCCGGCGGCGCCGGTAGCACGCTTTGCGCTGCTTGAGCACCTCCATCAGCTCGTCGATCTGCACCGCCGCGCGCTCGCGATTGACGATGCCGTCCGGTACCGATTCGTGCAACACGTCGCCGAGCGCGCGGTCGAACGCGTCGGAGGAGAGCACGTAGGAGATCGGGCCGGCCAGCACGATGATGTGCTCGGCGGTCTCCTCGATCTGCCGCATGCGCTCGAAATAGCTCACCGCCGCGGCGATGTACTCGACGCCGACGCCGAGCAGCGTCGGTACCGAGACCTGCAGCAGCTCGGCGAGATTCTCCAGCGTCTCGATCTTGGCGAGCTCGCCCTTCTCGAAGCGGTAGAGCGCGGTGCGCGAAATGCCGAGTCGTTGCGCGATTTCCTCGGCCGACAGCCCGGAGCCGAGGCGAAACGCCTTCAGCCGGTTACCGATGTCGTCGAAGCGCAGGGGCATCGGATCATCTCAATACCCCTTGGTCATTGCCGGGCTTGACCCGGCAATCCATGCAGCGCTTCGGCTCTGCGACGATGCAGCAAAGCACCCGCCAGCCGAACGTCAGCATGGACCACCGGGTCAAGCCCGGTGGTGACGAGGGAAAAATGTTACGGCTGCGATGCACCCGAAGAACCGCGAAGCCGCTTCGCCGCGTCGAGCGCCGCAATGACGATGTTCTGATAGCCGGTGCAG
>JASHSE010000480.1 GCA_030036975.1 Xanthobacteraceae bacterium
CGCGTTCGTTGTCTTCCGCCTTGCGGAAATAGGGCAGCACGTCATCGAAGCTCCAGCCGGCGTTGCCCAGTTGCCGCCAGTGATTGAAGTCCTCCGCTTGGCCGCGGATGTAGATGAGCCCGTTGATCGAACTGGAGCCACCGAGCACCTTGCCGCGTGGCGCGATGACGTTGCGGTTATGGCAACCCGGTTGCGGCTCGGTCTGGTAGCACCAATTGTAGCGCTGATCGTTGAAAAGCCTGCCGAAGCCGAGCGGGATATGGAGCCACGGATGCCGGTTGCTCGGCCCCGCCTCGAGCAAAAGCACGCGGTGCCGGCCCGACTCCGTCAGCCGATTGGCCAGAACGCACCCGGCGCTGCCCGCACCCACGACGATGAAATCGAACGCCCCTAAATCCGGCACGCGCTCTCCTTGGTTCGACCGCACTCGGGATTGCCTCTTGGTCGCCGGAATGATTACCCGGAGCGGACACAATCGCCGGGAGCGCACGAAACAGCAAGTCCTGCGGCGGGGCCGATTGATGCCGCGTCAGGTCCGCAGCTTCGCTGGCGCCGTTTCGCGCATCATGGTCATGGCCACAAGGCCGACCGCGGTCGCGAAGAGCATATACCAGGCCGGCGCCAACGCACTTCCGGTCGCGTCAATGAGCCAAGCGACGACAAGCTGCGCAGTGCCGCCGAAGCCGGCGATGGCGACGGCATAGATGGTGGCAAAGGCGCGGCCCCGAATGCTCTTCGGCAATCCCTCCGCGAGCGCCACATAGAAGGCGCTGTAGGGAACGCTGCCGACCAGCGAGAGAATGCCGAGCCCGCCGAGGAGCGCCCAGGCGCTGCGCGTCTCCACGATCCAAAGGAAGACCGGATAGGTCAACAACAGCGCGGCGAGCTGCGGCCACACCATGACCGGCCATCGGCCGGCGCGGTCGGCCAGCCAACCGCCGTAGAGCGCGGCGGCAATGCCGACGCCGTTGCTGACCACGGTGGTAGCGAAGGCGAGATCGGCGGCCACATGCAGCGTGTGCTCGGCAAACGTCGTCATATAGTCGGTGACGTAGGTGATGATGGTGCCGCTCGCGAGGATGAGGAGGCCGAGGATCAGAATGCGTGCATTGGCGCGTGCGCTGCGCCGGCCACCGGAGGCGTAGGTCCTCACAGGCCCGACTTCCGGTACGTGCAATGTCTCCGGAAGGCTCGAGCGCAACCAAAGCCCGAGCGGCAACGTCGTCGCGCCGATGAGAAAGGCGATACGAAAACCATAGGCATCGAGCGCCGAACGGCTCATCACTTCCGAAAGCACGAGGCCGACCAGGGCTCCTGCAGTCGCGGCAATTTGCTGGCTGGCCGGCTGCCACGAGACGGCAAGGCCACGCCGGTGCGTGGCGGCTGCCTCCATCAAATAGGCCGTGGTGGGTCCCACCTCGCCGCCAAGCGAGAAGCCCTGCACCATGCGCGCCAGGATCGCCACGACCGGCGCGGCAGCGCCGATCGCGGCATAGGATGGCGTGAGCGCCAGTACGACGATAGCGCCGCCCATCATGACAAAGCTCAAAATCATCGCTGGCCGGCGTCCGACACGGTCGGAATAGGCGCCGATGACAAGGCCACCTATCGGACGGGTGATAAACCCGGCCCCGAACGTCGCCAATGAGAGCATGAGGCTGGCAAAGGCGCTACGCGTCGGGAAAAAGGCGTGGCCGATCGCAATGGCGAAGAAGCTGTAGGTGATGAAATCGTAGAACTCGAGCATGTTGCCGATGGTCGCGGCGAAGATAGCGCGGCCGGTGAGAACCGAAGCTCGCGTGTCGGCGGTAATCTCTTGCCGGGAACGTTCGGCCATCGTCGCACCTCTGCGCAGATCAAACGGCCGTGCCGCCGTCCGGGGGCAAACGAGCGCCAATTGCCGCTGCGGAGATGAATGGATCTACCTCTAAGACACGGAAGTATAGGCCATTTTTTCGTTAGATGGAGATGACCTGCAGAGACCGGACTGGCTGGCTGCGTGTGTCACGGGTCGGCCCATTCGCTTACAGTGCGGCCAAGAAACGATTCCACCGCCTTGACGTCCGGCCGGTAGATTTCCTTGAGGTAAGCAAGGTCCTCCGTCGTGAGGGTTGAAGGATAAGAAAATTTACGGCCCGGGTTCAAATGCAGCCGCGGCGTATCGTTGGGAAAAGGATCTGCGCCGAGAAAACTCGCTATGCGCGCGAGAATAGGAGAGCGATCGCCAAAGAACTCCTCGGAGATTTCGCAGTGGATGTTCTCAGCGGGAAAGTAGCGCAACAAAAAATCCAACTGTTCACCGTATCGTCCCCGATCGACGTAGCTGAACACACGATGCAACCCCGGTGGCACGGGATTATTACGTACCCGTTCGCAGCCATCACGAATAGCATCGTGAAAGTTCAGAGATTCGCGGCAGGCCGCGTACTCCTTCCGCCAATTGGAGAAGGCACGAGTCGCCGGATTGCGCAGAAGCAGAATGAGTTTGATATCGGGATTGTACGCGTGAAGTCGAAGAACCGCCGGGCGCCAATACATCGTGATCGGAGTCGCCTCGCCGCGGAGTCGATCATCGTCAGCGAGATAGAAGGAGTCGAGCACTCCGTAGTCGGGAGCATCCCAATTGTGTCCGTCGCCGTCGAAAAAGTGCGTTTCTTTCCTCGTCGCCATTTGGATTTGAGGATGCAGTCGGAGAAGGGCGTCGAGGGTGCATGTGCCCCCTTTCTGCGTCCCGGCGACGACGAATTTGAGCTTGCGGCGGGCCAT
Organism: Xanthobacteraceae bacterium; assembly: GCA_030036975.1. Classification (GTDB taxonomy): domain Bacteria; phylum Pseudomonadota; class Alphaproteobacteria; order Rhizobiales; family Xanthobacteraceae; genus BOG-931. Next base: position 2,767 of record JASHSE010000480.1, read on the forward strand.
ATCTATCCTAAGCACGCCACAGCCAGAGGCCCCGACCTTGCCGCGATACCGCTTCGCAATGCCTACCGACAATCATGTTCATACCTCGTGGCCCGAGGAGCGATGTAACAACGGGCAAAGCCGCTCTTGATCATCGGCGGCGCGGGATCGGTCAAGCCGACGCGGCTGCGGACAGGCGATGTCGGCGGCGCGGGATCGGTCAAGCCGACGCGGCTGCGGACAGGCGATGCTTGAATTATCGCTCAAAGACGTAATAATTTCAAGGTGCCCGGACACTCGTGCCGAGCTGCCCATTTATCGTTCGGCAAGTATGCACTTGAGTGAACGACTCGTCTCCTCGCACATGCACATACGGCGGATCAAGCGGTCGATGTTTCGGTTGTAGTCGACTGATATGATTTGGCTTAAGCGCGCAATTGACGGATCGAAGCGCACCTTCTTGGATTCGAACTAACAACAGCTGGCCATTTGAACAGCGAACGTGTCGAAGGAATCAGTAGAAATTGGAAAGCTCCGATAACGTTCGGAATGAATTGAAAGATTTGGTACGTGGCTGCACTTCCTGGATACGTATAGAACTTTCTGCATTGATCCGTCAGCAGAATTCGTCACGACGTGCGACATGCTGGGCTTAACCGATCCCTTGAATTAGACACCCTCACGCATCGCCAACCAAGGCATCAACAAAGGTCACCGCAGCCTCGTTGAGGTGTTTGCGGCCGTATCCAGCGCGCTCCATCACAGCAAGTCCTCTCGTAAAGGTTACAACGACACGAGCGAGTCGATTTGCATCGATCGTTGCCGGCGCGCCGGCAGCGGAGCTAACTGCCTCGCTGATGAGGTGCTCAAGTCTACTGAGGAGATTTTGCACGCGCTCGCGCACGTGTGCGCTCGAAACAGCGGCGTCCAGTGCTGTGCGCGTCGTCAGGCATCCGCGCGGAGGCGAACCGCTGGTCATATTGACAATGATCATGTCGAACAACTTTTGGAGCCTGGCCGCGGCGTCGCCCTTGGCCAATGCATTACGAGCCGCTTCCAGGAAAAGACCGGCATACTGGTCGAAGGCGCGCAGAAAAATCGCTTCCTTGTCGCCGTAGGCGTTGTAAAGGCTGCCGCGCTGGACGCCCGTCGCTGTGGCAAGGTCCTGCATGCTCGCGTCGTGCAGGCCCTTCCGCCAAAACACTTCAAGGGCGATCGCGATCACCTCTTGCTCGTCGAACTGACGCGCGCCCACCATTTGCTCGCTCCACAGGTTTATTCTTGACAATATCGTCAAACTTGACAATGTTGTCAAACATCACCATCGGGTCGCTGCCTCCGGCGCGTGTCCCGCGCTGAATG
>JASHSE010000481.1 GCA_030036975.1 Xanthobacteraceae bacterium
GGGCTCGATCGTGGCCTGGGCGGCGCTTCCGCCAAGAGCTTTGCCGACAATGTGGCGTACACGCCGGCCTGGCAAGAGCCCATCACCGGCGTACCAGCGGAGAAGGCCATCACCGTCGCCCGCGAGTTCGCGCATAACGCGGAGAAGACGCAAGGGCGCTCGATGGTGATCATCGGCGCCGGCATGAACCATTGGTACCACCAGGACATGAACTACCGCAGCATTATCAACTTCCTGATGATGTGCGGGACGGTCGGCGTCTCCGGCGGCGGCTGGGCGCATTACGTGGGCCAGGAAAAACTGCGGCCGCAGACCGGCTGGACCATGTTGGCGTTCGCGCTCGACTGGGCCAGACCGCCGCGCCACATGAACGGCACCTCATTCTTCTACGCGCACAGCGACCAATGGCGCTACGAGAAATTGGGCGTCGAGGAATTGCTTTCGCCGCTGGCCGATCCGACACCCTATCGCGCCAGCATGATCGATCTCAACGTTCGCGCGGAACGGATGGGCTGGTTGCCTTCCGCGCCGCAACTCGCCGTGAATCCGTTGGCGCTGGCCGGAGAAGCGGAAGCAGCAGGCGTTGCAGTCAGGGATTACGTTGCCGAAGGTCTGAAAAACGGGCGCATCCGCATGGCCTGCGAGGACCCTGATGATCCGAAAAACTTTCCGCGCAATCTGTTCATCTGGCGTTCCAACCTGTTCGGGTCATCCGGCAAGGGTCATGAATATTTCCTGCGTCACTTCCTCGGCACCCGGCACGGGCTGCAGGGCAAGGATTTGGGAGAGATGGGAGGCAACAAGCCCACCGAAGTGACGTGGCGGGATCCCGCCCCCGAAGGCAAGCTCGATCTGGTCGTGACGCTCGACTTCCGCATGTCGACGAGCTGTCTCTACTCGGACATCGTGCTGCCGACCGCGACCTGGTACGAAAAGAACGACCTGAACACGACCGATATGCATCCCTTCATCCATCCGCTGTCGACGGCGGTCGATCCGGTTTGGCAGGCGCGCAGCGATTGGGAAATCTACAAGACCATTGCGCAGCGCTTCTCGGCGCTCGCCGAGGGTCATCTCGGCGTCGAACGCGATGTGGTGCTGACGCCGATCCTTCACGATACCGCGGCTGAGCTTGCTCAGACCGACGTTCGGGACTGGAAAAAAGGCGAGTGCGACTTAATACCGGGGGTGACGGCGCCGCAGATCACGGTCGTCGAGCGCGATTATCCCAACACTTATCGCCGTTTTACCGCGCTAGGACCATTGGCCGACAAGCTCGGCAATGGTGGCAAGGGCATCACCTGGAATACCGAAGAGGAGGTGCGCGGCCTTGGCGAACTGAACTACAAGGTCGACGATGGCGGGCCCACCAATGGGCGGCCGCGCATTCAAAGCGACATCGATGCCGCCGAGGTCATTCTCTATCTCGCGCCGGAAACCAACGGCGAGGTCGCGGTCAAAGCCTGGAAGGCGCTTGGCGAGGCAACCGGTCGCGATCACGTTCACCTCGCGGAGAAGCGCGAGGATGAAAAGATTCGCTATCGCGACCTCGTCGCGCAGCCGCGCAAGATCATCTCGTCGCCGACGTGGTCCGGCATCGAAAGCGAGCACGTCAGCTATACGGCCGGATATACCAACGTGCATGAGCTGATTCCATGGCGGACGCTGACCGGCCGGCAGCAGTTCTATCAGGATCACCGCTGGTTCCGCGATTTCGGCGAAAGCTTCGCCGTCTATCGGCCGCCGATCGATACCCGCACGGTCGACGACATGTTGGGCAAGCGTGGCAACGGCCATCCCGAGGTCGTGCTCAATTTCATCACGCCGCATCAGAAATGGGGCATTCATTCGACTTATACCGACAATCTCCTGATGCTGACCCTGTCGCGCGGTGGGCCGATCGTGTGGATCTCCGAGATCGACGCCAAGAAGGCCGGCATCGTCGATAACGACTGGATCGAGCTCTACAATGTGAACGGCGCGCTCGCCGTGCGGGCCGTCGTGAGCCAGCGCGTGCAGGAAGGCATGTGCCTCATGTACCACGCGCAAGAAAAGATCGTGAACGTGCCGGGCTCGCAGATCACCGGGCAGCGCGGCGGCATCCACAATTCGGTGACGAGAACGCTGCTCAAGCCGACCCACATGGTCGGCGGCTATGCCCAGTTGTCCTATGGCTTCAATTACTACGGCACCGTGGGCTCCAACCGCGACGAGTTCGTCATCATGCGCAAGCTCGCCAAGGTCGAATGGCTCGACCATTCCAATCCGGTCGACAAGGTGAGCGAGGAGGCCGCGTCATGAAAATACGCGCACAGGTCGCGATGGTGCTCAACCTCGACAAGTGCATCGGGTGTCATACCTGCTCGGTGACGTGCAAGAACGTGTGGACCTCGCGACAGGGGATGGAATACGCGTGGTTCAACAACGTCGAGACCAAGCCCGGCATCGGCTATCCGAAGGATTGGGAAAACCAGGAACGCTGGAACGGCGGCTGGAAGCGCAAGAAGAACGGCAAGATCGTGCCCAAGCAGGGCGGACGCTGGGCGATCCTCGCCAACATCTTCGCCAATCCGAATCTGCCCGAGATCGACGACTATTACGAGCCGTTCACCTTCGACTACGAGCACCTGCAGATCGCGCCGGAACTGCCCACGGCGCCGGTGGCGCGCCCGCTGTCGCTGGTCAGCGGCCGGCCGATGGACAAGATCGAATGGGGGCCGAACTGGGAGGAGATCCTCGGCGGCGAATTCGACAAGCGCTCGCAGGACTACAATTTCGAAGCGGTGCAGAAGGACATTTACGGCCAGTTCGAAAACACTTTCATGATGTATCTGCCGCGCCTGTGCGAGCACTGTCTCAATCCGAGCTGCGTCGCTTCCTGTCCGTCGGGCTCGATCTACAAGCGCGAAGAGGATGGCATCGTCCTCATCGACCAGGACAAGTGCCGCGGCTGGCGCATGTGCGTGTCGGGGTGTCCATACAAGAAGATCTATTATAACTGGACCTCGGGTAAGGCAGAAAAGTGCATCTTCTGTTATCCGCGCATCGAGGCCGGCCAACCCACGGTCTGCTCGGAAACATGCGTCGGACGCATTCGCTATCTTGGCGTGCTCCTTTATGATGCGGACGGCATCGAAAGCGCCGCAAGCGTCGAAGATCCGCAGAACCTGTACGAGGCCCAGCTCGGCCTGTTCCTCGATCCGAACGATCCCGAAATAGCGGCGCAGGCGCGCGCCGCCGGCATCCCCGACGCCTGGATCGAGGCCGCCAAACGTTCGCCGGCCTACAAGATGGCGGTGGAGTGGCGGATCGCATTTCCACTGCATCCCGAGTACCGGACCTTGCCGATGGTCTGGTACGTGCCGCCCTTGTCGCCGATCCAATCCCATGCGAACGCCGGAGCCATCGAGACCGTGGGCGAGTTGCCCGATGTGCGTTCGTTGCGTATCCCGGTCCGGTATCTGGCAAACCTGCTGACCGCCGGGGCGGAAACGCCCATCATCGCCGCGCTTGAACGCCTGCTGGCAATGCGTGCCCATTACCGGCAACGGCAGCTCGGCGAGGGTGACGGGCGAGGCGTGCTAACGCAGGTCGGCCTGACCGTCTCTCAGGTCGAGGAAATGCATCGGTATCTATCGATCGCCAATTACGAGGACCGCTTTGTCATCCCGACCAGTCA
>JASHSE010000482.1 GCA_030036975.1 Xanthobacteraceae bacterium
CGGTGAGGGGTTGCGGCCGCTGACCCCTCACCCACTTTTGTTGTTGAACCGCCGAGTGGCCCTCTCCCGCAAGGGGAGAGGGCGCTATAACGCGCGCCGCGCTTTCTGGCGCAGTAAGATTAGCCCGCAGCTGCATCACGCTGGCGCGCGACGCCGCACCAAAAAAACAAACGGCGCGGTCGCCCGCGCCGTTTGCATCAGGTTGGGGGAGGGTTCGGCTATCAGCCGCGGGTGCTCAGCGCCACCGGCACCGGCGTCGGCTGCAGCATCCAGCGCAGGCCGATGCGGAAATCCTGCGCCGTTATATCCTTCAAGTTGAAGAAGTTGCAGCTGCCGGTCGAGCCCGTATTCTGACAGAAGATGTTCGCCGATTGCGGCGAGCCCATATCCAGGTATCGCCAGCTGAAGTCGACCTTGAAATTGTCCGACACGTTGTAGGTCACGCCGGCTTGCACGTTCCACGCCAGGTTCCAGCCTGCCGAATCCTGCTGCGTAAAGCCGAAGCCGATGGTGCCGTTCGGCAGCGGGCCGATATCGGAAACTTGACTGATGCGATCGTAGGCGCCGCCGACGCCGGCGCCGATGAACGGCGTCAGGCACCACCAGGTGCCGAGATCGATATAGGCGTTGGCCATGAACACGGCCGCCGAGTAGTTGCCGTTGAACGTGTCGAAGCAAGTGCCGACGACGCCCTGCACGTTGCAGGTGCCCTGCTCATAGCTGCCGATCGCGCTGAATGCCCCTTTGGTGCGGTATTCACCGGTCACGTCGAAGCGCAGCCAGTTGTTGAGCACATAGCCGGCGCCCATGCCGAAGATGCTGGTATCCTGGATGTCCTGCTGATTGATGGTCCAGGTTGCCGGCACGTCGGCCGGCGGACCGAGATCGAAGCTCGAAAAACTTTGGATGCCGACGCCGACGTCGCCGCGCAGATACCAGCCGCTCTGTTCGAAGACCTGCGCGGGAGGCTGATACTGCATCGGCGGCGGCGCACCGAGGTCGGCGGCGTATGCCGCCGTCGAGACCATCGCTGCCGCAGCGCTGGCGATGAGAGTTCTGACGCTGACCATAGCTTCGTCCTTTCCTCGAACACGGCCGCGCACGCGGCGGCAGGCCGTTGCTGGAAGTAGAGCGAAGATGGCAGCTAATACTTAAGCGGGACTTAACCTTAACGTTTAACCCTAATCTTTCGTGTTCGAGCGCCAGCCACGCCCGGCCTCGGACCGCACGTCGGCGGCCGAAACCGGCGCAGTCGGCCGCGTCTTAAAATCTGTAAACGATTGCGGCGTGCGGCAGCGTCTGCGCGCGCCCTTTCAGTGGTCGCCGTCTTCCGGCTTGCCGATGTAGTGCTGGGCGTACAGTTCGAGTCCCAGCTTGGCGACGAGGTCGAGCTGGGTTTCGAGAAGGTCGATGTGGCTCTCTTCGTCGTGCATCAGCCCTTCGAACAGGTCGCGCGAGACGTAGTCGCGCACGCCGTGGCAATGGGTGGCCGCCTCCTCGTAAAGGGCGCGTGCCGACATTTCGGTGGCGAGGTCGCAGTCGAGCACCTCCTTGACGTTCTGGCCGATGTGCAGCGGGTCGAGCACCTGCATGTTGGGAAAGCCGTCGAGGAAAATGATGCGCGCGACGATCTTGTCGGCGTGCTGCATTTCTTCGATCGATTCCTTGCGCCATTGCTTGGCGAGGTCCCGGTAGCCCCAATTGTCGAGCAGCCGATAGTGCAGCCAGTATTGATTGATGGCGGTCAATTCGTGCCGCAGCCCCTTATTGAGATAGTCGATGACGCCGGGCTCGCCTCTCATGGTTGCTCTCCTTCGCCGAGGCTGCCTTGAGCAGCCGGCGCATTGCGCGCGGAAAGGCCGACTATAGCCGCTTGGCGGGCGCCGTGCATTGCGGGCCGCCGCGCCGCTGCCGTATTGTGCACGAAATTCGCTGTGGTGCTCAAATGTTCCGGCAGCACGCCGGTTCGCCCGGGGCAAGCGCCTCGTCGATGATGCGCCGAATCGTGCGCGCGCAACGGCCGCACTGCGGGCTGCAGCCCAGACAGTGATAGACTTGGCCGGTGGTGCGCGGCGCGCTGTCGCCGGCGGCGAGCGTAGAGCGCACGTCATGGTCGGAGAGCACGTTGCAGGAGCAGACGATCATTGCGGGCCGGGGGATTAGTACGGTCTGCAACTATCCCTAGCGTAGCCGAATTTGCCGCGCAAAGAAAAAGTGGCATTTTTATAGAGGTTCTAATCAGCACGCGGCGGTGCATTCTCTGGCCGGACAAATTAACCCAGCCGACAACGGCCGAGCCGTGTTATAGGCAGCGGGTTGCGAAGGGGAGCAGGGGATGCATCGACGATCGATCATGGCGGCAGCTGCCGCGCTGTTCGCCGCTGTTCTGGCCGTGGTTTTGAGCGGAGCGCCGGGTTCGGCACAGCAGCAGCCGAATCTCAATCCGGAAGACCAGCTCTCGCCCTCGCAAATCGCACAGCCCATGCCGCCGGCGGTGGCGGAGCCGGACGGCACCGCGGCGGGCGGCGCCAAGGGCGCGCCGAACCGCCAGCCGCCGGCCAAGCGCACCAGCGTCAATCGGAAACCCGCACCCGCCGGCGCCGCCTTGAGGCCGGCGCGAGTCGGCAGTGCGCGCACCGTGGTCGAATGCAGCGGGCCGTTCGCCAAGGATTCCGGCATGCTGGCGCTCGCCATGGCGTTCGATTCGCGCAACATGATCTTTACTCACGTGAAGGTGCAGGGCACCGACGTGGGCGAAACCGTTCTGTTTCCCAAGGATCCGAAACGACGCCTGGAAGTGTGGTGGTCGAATCCGAACCGCACCGGTACCTATCTGATCGATATTGCCGGCAAGTCGATCTGGACTGCGCCTTTGGGATTGCGGCTCGGGCTCAATCTCGAACAGCTCGAAAAGCTCAACCGCAAGCCGTTCAAATTGAAGGGCTTCGATCAGGACGGCATCA
>JASHSE010000483.1 GCA_030036975.1 Xanthobacteraceae bacterium
AACGCCCATGTCGATAACGCCCATGTCGATAACGCCCATGTCGATAACGCCCATGTCGATAACGCCCGGCAATCCCTTCGAACCGCTCCAATCCCGACTTGAGGCATTGTTCTGGGAGTAGGCTTGACCCGACGGACTCACCGCGGCACCGGATCTATTCCCGGATCCGGCGGCAACGATCATCGCTCGATTGCCTAAAGTTCCCGATCAAAATTGGAAAAACATCCAGCTTACTCCTGCGGCCCGATTATGCCAGGGTTTCGCTCGGTCGGGGATGAATCACATGCGGGGGCATGAAATCCAACGACGGAAGCAAATCGGCTGGTGGGGGCTCGCAGCCTCCTCGCGGCCATTCCCTGATTGCGCCAACCGCAGCTTTCGTCGCGGCTCTCGTTCCCCCGCAATCCCCGACCGCATGAGAAGCGGGTTGAACCGCAGAACGCCGCTGTCGCGCGCGAAGCGAGTAGCGTGGCCGAGATGATGTAGGCCAATACGAAGCAATCGCGTGCATGTGGCGCAGGGGAGAGTCACATGAGGAGGCAATCTATCGTCGCAGCGGCAATGGTGGTGCTGGCTGGCACCGCAGATGCACTTGCCGCTGACCTTTCGACGCCAAGTCCTCCAGTCCCATTGCCTGCTTACAATTGGACCGGCTTCTACATCGGCATCAATGGCGGCTATGGGACCGGCAACAGCAATTGGTCGGACAGTTCCGTGGGAACGAGCGGCAACTTCCCCACGTCAGGCTTTCTCATTGGTGGTACGGTCGGCGCCAACTACCAAATAGGACAGTACGTATTTGGTCTCGAGGGTGACGGCGACTGGACCAATCTTTCGGGTAATACCGGCCCCACCTGTGGCGCCATTTCTGCGGTGGTGCCGCCCCCCGATGCTTGTCAGACCCAGAGCGAATGGCTCGCCACAGTGCGCGGCCGCGTCGGTTATGCCTTCGACCGTATCCTGTTTTACGGCACCGGCGGCGCAGCTTTAGGTAATATCCAAACCGGGCTGAATCCTCCTGCGACTTTCGACAACAGCGTCGGGGTGGGCTGGACTGCCGGCGCCGGAATCGAATTTGCCCTCACGCGAAATTGGACCGCCAAATTCGAATATCTCTTCGTTGATCTGCCGAACGCGCCATGCACGACTGTGGCGAACTGCCAAGGCGCCGTGGGTTCTGTTGCGAGCTTCGACGAAAGCGTCATACGCGCCGGCGTCAATTTCAAATTCGGTTCGTGGTGAGGCGGGCACATGGGTAACGTTGCAGGGCTGGCTGGCCGAACAAGGACGTCGGTCAGGGAGGCGGCGCTTCGCGGATTGCTTCGGGCACTCCCGGTGGTGCTGGCAATTGCACCAAGAACCGTTGCGGCGCAGGAAGCTTCAAGCTCGACTGGAAGTTCAAGCGCGGTAACGCTTCCCGAGATCCACGTGATCGCGACCACCCCGGTTCCGCAGACGGTCCGACCGCGGCGCGCTGTCCGAGCTGCAGGTGCTGCGTCCAGTGCTCCGGCGGCCGCGGCTCCTGCGCCCGCGGAAGCGACCGCAACGCAAGCCATACCGGGGGCCGTCGACCAGGACAAAATCCCATCCAATGTCCAGGTCGTTGAATCCCCTGCCTTTGATTCCACCAGGTCGCCCGACCTTTTGCAATCAATGTCCCAAGCCCTGCCTGGCGTGGCGTTGAGCGACCAGACCGGCAATCAATTCCAGCTCGACCTCAATTACCGCGGCTTTATCGCTTCCCCGGTCATTGGCACGCCGGAGGGGCTGGCTGTCTATCAGAACGGGGTGCGCATCAACGAGGTTTTTGGCGACGTCGTCAATTGGGACTTCATCCCGCAGAACGCGATTAACAGCCTTACCCTCTACCCGAGCAATCCGGTCTTCGGACTAAACGCGATCGGCGGCGCGCTGTCGTTCGATATGAAAAACGGCTTCACCTATCACGGTGTGGAAACCGAATTAAACGGCGGATCATATGGACGGGTTGGCACGTCGGTACAGGCCGGCGGCCAGGTCGGGAACTTCTCCGGCTACATCGCGGCCGACGCCATCGACGATGCCGGCTGGCGTTTTGACTCGGCATCCTCGGTGCGCCGCGTTTACACCGATCTCGGCGCCCAGGGTGACAACAATACCGAATTCCACATCACCTTCACCGGCGCCGATAACACCTTCGGTGCTGCCGCCGCCACTCCGGTGCAGTTGCTCGACCAGAATTGGTCGAGCATCTATACCGTTCCCCAAACAACGCATAATCAACTTGCGTTTTTGACCGCCAGCGCAAGCTGGAAGCCGACCGACACCTGGACCTATCAGGCTGTCACCTACTATCGCCATTTCGATCAAGCCCACGTTGACGGCAATGGCACGAACGCGGACAACACGCCAGGATGCTTGACCGGGAGCCCTTCCGATCCGCTCTGCTTTGATAACCCCAACGGCACGACTTCTCCCCTCGTCACGACGACGGGACAGAATGTCCCGAACTCCGGCGCTCTGGGCTTTCCGAATGCCTTGGGCGAAATTGACCGAACCTGGACGACGACCGACAGCTTCGGCGGCTCGGTCCAGGCGGCGTCTTCGGAGCAAGTATTTGGTCACGACAACAATTTCACGGTGGGCCTGAGCGTCGATCGCGGGCTGGTGCAGTTCTCGACCACGAGCGAGCTGGGAACGATCAACCCCAATCAATATCCATTCGTCATCGGCAGCGGCCTCTTCATCGACCAGCCTTCGTCCGCCGGCATAGGCGGCGTCGCGCCGGTCGGCCTCGGTGCAACAACGCTCTATACCGGCCTCTACGCGACCGACACGTTCGATCTCACCCGGCGTCTATCGCTTACCGCAGGGGGTCGTTACAACTTCGCCCAAATCAATATGACGGACGAATTGGGCAATGACTCCGAACTCAACGGCAACGACACCTACGGTCATTTCAATCCGATGATCGGCGCAACCTATAAGATCACGCCGAACCTCACGCTCTATGGCGATTATGCGATTTCAAATCGCGCGCCGACGCCGTTGGAATTGGAGTGTTCCGACCCGTCGCGGCCATGCCTGATCGATAACGCCCTTGTCGGCGATCCGCCGCTGCAACAAGTGGTGACGTATACCTATGAGGGCGGCTTGCGCGGCCAATTCGACCTCGCCGGCGGGCATGCGAATTGGAGCGTGGGCGCTTACCACGCGCTCAATACCAACGACATCATCGACGTACTGACCCCGCAATCGGTGGCCATAGGCCGCGAGTTTTTTCAGAACGCCGGCGATACGCTGCGGCAGGGCATCGAAGCCAACGCGTCGTACAAGTGGGATCGCTTCAACATCTATGCCAACTACACCACCGTCGACGCCACCTTCTTGAGCAGCTTGCTTCTGCCCTCGACGGTGAACGCGAGCGGCACCCAGAACATTGTTCCCGGCGATCATCTGACCGGCATTCCCGACTTCCGCTTCAAGCTTGGCGGCGAATACCAGATCACCTCGCCATGGAAGTTCGGCGCCGATCTTAACGTCGTCGGCAGCCAGTGGCTTGTTGGCGATGAGTCGAACCAGCTCCCCAAAGTGCCGGCTTATTGGGTGGTGAACTTGCACTCGTCGTATAAGATTTCGGATAACATCGAGGTGTTCGGGCTGATACGCAACTTATTCAATCAACACTACTACACCTACGGGCTATTAACGGATGTCACCGAGTTTGGTTATCTGAATCTGGCCGACGACCGCACCTTCCTGCCCGGCATGCCGTTTGCCGCCTATGTGGGAGTGAAGGGGACGCTCCCCACCGACGGATCGGCATTCGCCGCCTTTACGTCGCGGCCGACAATTACCAAAGCGCCGCCTGCCGGCATTGCGTCGGTCGATTGGACCGGTCTCTACCTTGGCGCCAACGCCGGCTATAGCTTCGGCGGCAGCGATTGGTCGGATAGCGTGACCGGCACTTCGAGCGGCAACTTCGGCACCTCCGGCTTTGCTTTCGGCGGGACGCTCGGCGCCAATTACCAGACCGGCTCGCTGGTGCTCGGCGTCGAGGCCGATGGCGATTGGACCGACGCCAGCGGTTTCGGCACCTTCACCAGCGCCAGCCTGTGCGCCGGAGGTTGCCTGACCGGGAATAGCTGGCTCGCCACCGTGCGTGGCCGCGCCGGCTATGCTTTCGACCGCTTTCTCGTCTACGGCACCGGCGGCGCCGCTTTCGGCAATGTTCAGGCGAGCTTCTCGAATGACCCGGTCAGCAACGCGGTTGAGGCGGGCTGGACCGCAGGTGCCGGCGTCGAGTACGCTTTAAATCGCAATTGGAGCGCCAAGGCCGAATATCTGTTCGTCGACCTCGGCAACGGCTCATGCACCACAGCTTGCGCCATCGCCAACGCCACCGGACCGTCATTAATCCCTGACGTTGCCGTAAAATTCGACGAGAGCATCGTGCGCGCAGGCGTCAATTATAGATTTACCTTCTAGTCCGGCGTGACGGCCGCTTGTGCCGCTTCAAGGAAACGGAGACTCCAACAAAAACGCTGGCACCCCCTTTGGCGACGCCCAAGCAGTTCCCGATGATCCCCGACCACGACCTCCGGAACAGGCTGGACCGCGGGCGCCGGCTTGAATTACAAATTCAGCTGGTAGACTCTCAGCGCAGAAGATTGGTGACAACCTTGTTCCGCATCATCCTCGCAATAGCCGGCTTGGCTGTCATGACCGGCCAAGCCTTGGCCCAGGGCAAGCCGACGCGGTTCTGGAATTTGACCCGCAACACCATTTCAGAATTCTACCTGGCGCCGGCCGGCACCACGAAGTGGGGGCCGAACCAGTGCAAAAACGACAAAGACGGCACCGTCGATTCGGACGAGCGGCTCCGAATAACGGACGTCTCATCAGGCACTTACGATGCCAAACTGGTCGATGTCAAAGGCCGCGCGTGTATTGTTCGCAATGTGAAAGTCGAGGCGGGCGGCATTTTTACGATTGAGGAAAAAGACCTTACATCGTGCAAGCAGTGAATAGCGACGGACGGCGCGCGAAACAGCCATGGCTCTTGCAGGCGCGATGCAGCATAAATAAGTGTCCTCCGAACGCCTCTATCGGAGATTCCCCCATGATTTCGCGTCGCAATGCCATGTTCGCGACCTTTGCCGGTCTTTGCGCGGCGGCCGCCCCTGCCATAGCCGAGGCTAGGAAATCGCCGGTTGCCCAATTCGACACCGACAATGACGGCACCGTCGATCTTGCCGAAGCCAAGAAGGCCGCAGGCGCCACGTTCGACAGGCTCGATACCGACAAGGACGGCACTGTTACCATCAAGGAGCTGCGCGGCCGGCTCAGCCGCAAGGAGTTCGCCGCAAGCGATCCCGATCACGACAAGACGCTGAGCAAGGACGAATACCTTGCGCTCGTCGAGCGGCGCTTCAAAGCGGCCGACCCGGATAACGACGGCACGATAAGCGCGGCGGAGTTCGACACGCCCGCCGGCCGGGCGTTGCGGCGCCTCCTGCATTAGTCTTACTGCGTCAAAAGCTCGGAGTGCCCGTCGAGATGCTGCCGCAAACGCGGCGCTGATGGACGTGCCCTCTCTCCTTGCGGGAGAGGGCGACGCAAGCCGCGCAACAAACTCGGCTCGGTGAGGGGTTGCGGCCGCGACCCTCACCCACTTTTGTTGTTGAACCGCCGAGTCGCCCTCTCCCGCAAGGGGAGAGGGCACTATAACGCGCGCCGCGCTT
>JASHSE010000484.1 GCA_030036975.1 Xanthobacteraceae bacterium
TTTGGCATTGCAGAAGCAATAGGCGCGGCGATCATCCGATATTGGACGCCCTCGTCGACACACCGGAGATCAAGGGAAGGCCGCAAGAGTAGCTTTATCGACTCATCGCAGTTAGCTCACATCAGAACGCAAGCAGAGCAAACGAGCGTTGGAAACTTGTTGATAAAATGGGGAGGTGTTCACAAGAGCCGCGAAGCGGTCACATTTTGCATTGAGATATGCGCAAGTCGAGGCCAGTCCGGCACGCAGGATAATCCAAAGGTGGTTCCATGAGCATCACCAGGCGAGATGATACTGCTGCGATCGACCAATCCATGGGAGAAATCACGGCCGACAGCATCCGCATTCTCATACGGGATGTGTCAGCCCCCACAACGCGCGAAATTGGCAGTCTCATTGCGGACCTCGAGACCTTGCGCGACAGGTTGCTGGCGGATGGCAGTCGGTTTGAACGCGGCATCCTCGAGCACGCGACATTGGGCCAATCGGTCATACGACTTGCCAACATCGCTTCCAAAAGCATGGTTGATCTGAAAAAGGCGGTGCCCGTGCCTAGCGATGCGGCACCTCCGATTGCCGATAGAACGAATTGAGACGAGCCGACCAGTGCGGAAGCCGTAATTGCGCGGACTGGCATTCGCGCCAGTTGCAAATTCTCGAATTCTTGCAGCCGCCATCGTCCGCCTTTATGCGTCCGCGGCGGACGGCAACCGCATGGCATTCGGCCGGCTTATAGCTGCCGGCTAAGCCTGGTCGGGCTCGCCGAACACCTGCTTGGCAGCGACGGCCTGCTCGTAACAGCTACAGGGTATGGCGCTGGTGCGGGCCGGCCGACTTTTGCCGCTCGTCCGAACGTCGTGCAGCAGCTTGCCGCCCTTGAGCACCAGGAAGCCTATGCCGCTCGCGTCATTGGGGTCTTGCCAGACGCCGATGACAATGTGGTTTTCCTCAAAGATGCGCTTGATCGGCCCGGTGCTGCCATCCATCGCCTTGCGGTTGGCGTCAGCGATGGTAACGAGTTTGCTCTTGAGCTGTTCATGCATGCCGGGTTCCCATGCGTGCCCGCACTCTGATCCGATCCTTGCACGCGCGCGATAACTGTCAACGAAAGCCGGAGGGTTACCCACGCTCATCACCGTCGGGCGGCGTCACGTTTTCTTGAAATTTTGTCGGGTAGCAATCAGTCGCGATGTGCGGCGAACTCCAGCAGGCCAGATAGCATGCCTTCGATGTCACGAAGGTCCATGCGGCAAAATTTTCAAGTTCAAAACCACGGTCGGCCCTCGTGATGCCGCGTCGTGGAGCGCATCTTGATTCGCCTTGTCGGACGCTGAGTCGGCAGCCGCCGGCTTAACCGCCGCAATCGCACTTGGGGGGATTGGGGAAATTGCAATGGCTGACGGCAACTCTGTTGCGAGCATCGTCGAGCTGAAACCGCCAGCGAAGGAGCGCGCACCGGCGCGACAGCGCCATCGAGGCCGCAAAAAGCAACCCACGGCCAAAGCAGACGTGACGCCGGCGAACGCACCGGGCGTTATTCCGCTTATGACGCAGAGCGTTGCGCCGGCCTCGCATCGCCCGCAGATTTTTAGCCATTCGCAGGCCGTGGACGGATCATCGCAACTCGGTGCGATGCTGCTGCTCGTCACCCTTGCCGTCGCGGTGCTCGGCGTTGGCATCAATGCGCAAACCGGGTGGCGCTTCGGCACGACGCTGATATCGGCTGCAACATTCGCCGGCGTGTCCGTGGCCGCCGACGTGCTTGCCATCACGCTGCCGACTGTGGCCGTGGCCTTGTGGTTGCGCTCGCGCTGGGCGCTCGCATCCGCCGCCTGGGCCACCTGGGCATTGTCGCTCGCCCTGGCCGTGCTCGCCTCGATCGGCTTCGTCAACCGGCACGTCGGCGACGCCGCCGCCGCGCGCCAGGCCATGCTGGGGACTGCGGCCGTGCTGACCGCGCAGCGCGACGCCGCGATCACGACGGCGAAGCAAGCCGTTGCCGCGGCCGCGGAGTCGCGGCAGGCCGAATGCACAATTCGCGGTCCGCGCTGCCGGGCTTTGGAGCAGGAGGAACAGGCAAGGCTCAGCGAACTCTCCGCCGCGCTGGCGTTGCCCCCGCCGGCCGCTCCACGTGTCGCGGAGGCCGACCCGCAGCTCGCCGGCGCGTTGCGGTTGGCGAGTTGGGCCGGGTTGCACGCCACGGCGGACGATCTCAGCAACTTGCGTCTTGCGTTGATGGCGCTGCTGCCGAACTTGGCCGGGCTTGTGCTATGCTTCGGCGTGGCATTGCGTCGGGGCCCTTCGCCGCCAATCGGCATGCAGCCGTCAGCTCATGGTGCCGCACCGCAGTGAAACTCGCTGCAGTGCGTTGTTGACGCTCACGGCACATTGTGCACGTTGCGCGGGAGGTACACCTGTCTAAAATGAGTTTCATAGCGGACATAACTGTAATTGATCTGATGACTCGCATTGATGCCGCCGTTCGTCCGCAATTTGGCCGCGACGTTGCGTTTGCATCGCACTCGGGATTCGGGGGGACCGGTCCCGGCAGCTTGGGCCGAGCGGATTAAACTCTCGGTCCAAGTCGCCGCGACCGCAACGACGGCCGACCGCGGCCGGCGATGATTCTCCTCGGGCACAGAGGAGGCCGCCGTGGATACACGTTATTGGCTCCGAATAGACTGGCGCGCGTTGTTGGCTTGGACAGTTGTGATTGCAGCCATTAGCACGTTGACAATATTGGCGGGCGGCCGCTAGGCGCGTCGCGCTCTGCTCACAGGTTTCGCAAGCAAATGCCGCAGCCGATTGCAGCGCCACGAAATCTTTGCCGAGGCATGAAAAAGCGGATGCCGGCAGCGCCACGGGGAAAAACCGAGACCGAGCGCGCGATCGATTGCATCGCGCGCGTCCTTGAGGATTGCGAAAGGCTCAAGAGGAATATGAGCAAAACCGTCACATCATCTCCTGCCGTGAAAGGCCGCGAGAGGCAATCCGCAAAAGCCGCGGGGCGCATCGGCAAAAAATAGGGCAAGGGACATCGGCCAAAAGTCAAAGCCGACAGTGCACAACCTTATCATTCCAGCGGCTTTGCCACATTTGCGCGCCGCGCCGGTCCCATGCTTCCTGGGGGTGTCCGTGATTCGCACGCCGCCGGCCGGCCATGACCTCCCCCTATCTCGCAGCGCTTAATCCCGAACAGCGGCGTGCCGTCGAATACGGCATCGACAGCCCTGCCCCGCTCCTCGTCGTCGCCGGCGCCGGCTCCGGCAAGACCAACACCCTCGCCCACCGGGTGGCGCATCTCATCGTGCGGGGCGCCGATCCGAGGCGGCTCATGCTGCTGACCTTTTCACGGCGAGCGGCCGCGGAAATGACGCGCCGGGTCGAACGCATCGCCGCTCACGTCCTGCCGGACCAGGCGCGGCTTGTTGCCGACGCCTTGACCTGGTCGGGGACCTTCCATGCGGTCGGCGCCCGGCTGTTGCGCGAGCATGCCGAAGCGATCGGCCTCGACCGCGCGTTCACCATCCATGACCGCGAGGATTCCGCCGACCTGATGAATCTGGTGCGGCACGATCTCGGCTTTTCGAAAACCGACGAGCGGTTTCCGGCCAAGAACACCTGCCTCGCGGCCTATTCCCGCGCCGTCAACGCCGAAGCGCCATTGGACGACGTGCTCGCTTCGCATTTCCCGTGGTGCGCCGGCTGGGAGAATGAGCTCAAGGCGCTGTTCGGCGCCTATGTGGAGGCCAAGCAGCGACAGAACGTGCTCGATTACGACGACTTGCTGCTCTATTGGGCACAGATGATGCACGTCGACGAGATCGCACGCGACATTGCCGCGCGCTTCGATCATGTTCTGGTCGACGAGTATCAGGACACCAACCGGCTCCAGGCGTCGATCCTGCTCGCGCTAAAGCCGGACGGGCGGGGGCTGACCGTCGTCGGCGATGACGCGCAATCGATCTATTCGTTCCGTGCCGCCACGGTGCGCAACATTTTGGATTTTCCGCAGCACTTTTCGCCGCCCGCCCATATCATCACGCTCGACCGCAACTACCGCTCGACGCAGCCGATCCTCGCTGCCGCCAACGCGGTGATCGATCTTGCGGCGGAGCGCTACAAAAAGAACCTGCGGTCGGAGCGTGCCTCGGCCGAGCGCCCGCTTCTCGTCTGCGTACGCGACGAAGCCGATCAGGCGCGCTACGTGGCCGGGCGTATCCTGGGGTATCGCGAAGCCGCGATCCCGCTCAAGCAGCAGGCCGTGCTGTTTCGCGCATCGCACCACAGCGGCCCGCTCGAGATCGAACTGGCCCGGCGCAACATTCCCTTTGTCAAATTCGGCGGACTGAAGTTCCTCGAAGCAGCGCATATCAAGGACGTCCTGGCCTTTCTGCGCTTTGCGGAAAACCTGCGCGACCGCGTATCGGGTTTTCGGGTCATCCAGATTCTGCCGGGGGCCGGCCCTGCCACGGCGGCGCGCCTGCTTGAGCAGCTCGCAGCGGCGCACGGTGCCACGGACGCGCTCACCGCCTTTCGCCCGCCTGCCGCCTGCGCGGCGGATTGGCCGGCCTTCGCCGAGGCCTTGCGGCTTATCCAAAACAACGCGGTGGGATGGCCGGCGGAGCTGGATCTGGCTTGCCGCTGGTATGCACCGCATCTTGAGCGCCGTTACGAAGACGCGAAAATCCGTGAAGCGGATTTGCTGCAGCTGGCGCAGATCGCTTCGACTTATGCGAGCCGGCAGCGTTTTTTGACCGAGCTGACGCTCGATCCGCCGTCGGCGAGCAGCGATGAAGCCGGTGTCCCGCTGCTCGATGAGGATTATGTGATCCTGTCGACCATTCACTCTGCCAAAGGGCAGGAGTGGAAGTCGGTGTTCGTGTTGAATTGCGTGGACGGCTGCATTCCCTCCGATCTTGCAGTCGGCAGCACGCCTGAGATCGAGGAAGAGCGTCGCCTCCTCTATGTCGCGATGACGCGCGCCAAGGATCACCTGCACCTGATCGTACCGCAGCGGTTCTTTGCTCACCAGCAACGCGGCAACGGCGACCGACACATGTACGCGGTGCGGACCAGGTTCGTTCCCGAGAGGATCGCCGCGTTGTTTGAGCAAAATGCCTGGCCAACTGCGGCGCGCCAGAGCGGTTTCGCAGCCAAGACTGCGGCCAAGCCCGTGGACATAGCCGCGCGGCTTCGAAGCATGTGGCGATGACCTACCGCATCAAATTGACCGTGACGTTTTTCCGCTGCGTGTAGCTCTCCAGCATGCCTTCCAGGGAGAACTCGCGGCCGATTCCGCTTTCCTTGTAGCCGCCGTAGGAGTGCCCGGGACTCTGTCCGAGACCCTGGTTGACCTGGACCCAACCCGCCTCGATGGCGTGTGCCGTGCGCAAGGCACGGCCGATATCGTGCGACCAGACGTAGGCGGCAAGCCCATAATGGCTGTCGTTCGCCATCCGGATCGCCTCGGCCTCGTCGGTCCAGGGGATGGCCACCAGCACCGGGCCGAAAATCTCCTCGCGCGCCAGGCGCCAATCGTTCGCCGCGTTGGCGAAGATGGTCGGGATGGCATAATAACCTTCGCTGAGCGGCCCCTCCTTGGGCGGCAACCCGCCGATCACGACGCGTCCCTCGCGCCGGCTTAATCCTTCCTCGACATAACCGCACACCTTGCTGAACTGCTTCTCGTTGATGATGGTGCCGACGTCGCTCGCCTCATCGAGCGGATCGCCGATCTTGAGCGCCTTCACCTTTTGGCCCAACGCGTCCAGAAATGGATCGAAAATATCGCGGTGCAGGAACAGGCGGGAGCCGGCGGTGCAGGATTGGCTCTGGCGCGTGAAGCGCATGGCCGCGATGATGCCGTCGACGACCCAGTCCTCGTTGGCGTCGGGAAAGACGATCGAGGGGCTCTTGCCGCCCAGCTCGAGCGACACCGGCACGATGCGGTCGGCGGCGGCACGCATGATCAGCTTGCCGACTTCGGTGGAGCCGGTGAACGAAAGCTTGCTCACGTTCGGATCGTTGGCGAGCGGCGCGCCGCACTCCTCGCCAAGCCCGGTCAGCACGTTGAGCACGCCGGGCGGCAAAAACGCCTCGCACGCCTTGGCAAGCAGCAACACGCCAAGCGGCGCATCTTCGGCGGCTTTGAGGACAATGGTGTTGCCGGCGCAGAGTGCGGGGCCGATCTTGAGTGCGGCAAGCAGCACCGGGGCGTTCCACGGAATAATGGCGCCGACGACGCCGAGCGGTTCGCGCCGCGTATAGCTCAGAACGTGCTCGCCCAATGGAATGGTCTCGCCCTTGAGTTCGCCGCCCAAGCCGCCGAAGTAACGCAGGATGTCGACCGTCGTCTTCGCCTCGGGCCGCGCCTGGGTGCGCAGCGCGTTCCCGGTCTCAAGCGCAATGCAGCGGGCCAGCTCTTCCAGGCGCGCCTCGAGCGCATCGGCAATGCCCGCGATAAGTCGTCCGCGGTCGCGCGGAATAGTGCGCGACCAGGCAGGAAATGCCTCCGCCGCTGCTCGAACGGCACGCGTAACATCCTCGGCGCGGCCGCGCGGCACCACGGCAATCGGACGGCGGTGCGCCGGATCCTCGACTTCCAGCACCTCGCCGCAAGCGCTGTCGACCCACTTGCCGCCGATCAACATCTGCACCTGCCTGAGCGCCGCCTCGTTACCGCGCATTGGCTTGACCGCTGTCATGACCGTTCTCCGTCGAAAAATGCGTTCCACTCTCGCCAGCCAGGCATGCTACGCCTCGGCGGGCGCCACGCAAATCGCCGACGAAGGGACCGCGTTCGCTCGGCAGCCGCGCCGAACCGTCGCGCTTTTGCATGGCTGCGTCAGCCCTATGGTCGGCTTTCTCTATCCTGGGCGATCTTTCCTTTCGCCCTGCCGTCAGGGACAACGTTACGCTACACCCTTTGATTAAATACACCCTTTGATTAAATCCCACAGCCTCGGGAACAGTGCAGTGAGTTCCTTCGTTGCCGAACCAAGTGAGGCAACGGCTAGAAGGAGGGAACTATGGCATCCAATCCACACTCGATCGACCGCGAATCCGGCGACGTGGCGGAAACCACCCGTCGGGCAACCGAGCAAGCAGCGCGCACGCTGTCCGAAGCCAGTGAGCACACAACGCGTGCCGGCACAGAGGCGTTCCACCGTAACACAGAGCGCTTCAATGCTTCATGGCGAAGTGGAAGCGAAGCTGCCAACCGCATCGCGGAGCGATCGATGGAGCAGCTAAGCAGGTTATTGGGATTGAGCGGAGAAACGGCGCGGCAGACGGTTCAACAATCGTCCAGCAACATCCAAGCGATGTTGGAGAGTACGACGATCATCGCCGATGGGCTGCAAGACCTGTCCGGCGAATGGCTGCGATTCGCGCAGGAGCGCCTTGAACAAAACATGGAGCATCTCGATCAGCTTTTCGGATGCCGAAGTCCGCATGAATACATGGCCCTTCAGACCCGCATCGCACGCGAAAATTTCGAAGCGGCGCTGCAGTCGGCGCGCCGCGCTTCGGAGCGCTCCACCCGTTCTGCCGATGAAGCCGTGCGCAAGATGAGCGAAGCTTCCGTCGCGCCC
>JASHSE010000051.1 GCA_030036975.1 Xanthobacteraceae bacterium
ACGAACGCTGCTCGACGCGATGACGCTTCGCCGCCTTGGAGACGAAGGTATCGTTGCCGCGTCACCATAGCGTTTCTAAGGTGAGCCGTCCTGTACTGCGAATGGATTTACGTCGAAAAGATTGGAGATAATTTCAGTGGCCGTCATCCTTCCGTTCGAGAGCCGCGCCGAACCCTCGATCGATCCCCTCGTGGATCTGGTCGCCGCCGACATGGAGCGCGTCAACGGCGCGATTGTGGCGCGCACCGGTTCGGAAGTGGCGATGATTCCCGAGGTCGCCAATCACCTGATCAATTCCGGCGGCAAGCGGCTGCGCCCGATGCTGACCTTGGCGCTGGCGCGGCTCACCGGCTATGGCGGCGACGGCCACATCAAGCTCGCCGCCGCCGTCGAGTTCATGCACACGGCGACGCTGCTGCATGACGACGTGGTCGACGAAAGCGAGCTGCGCCGCGGCCGGCTCGCCGCGCGCATGCTGTGGGGCAACGAGGCAAGCGTTCTGGTCGGCGATTTTCTGCTCGGCCAGGCATTCAAGATGATGGTCGAGGTCGGCAGCCTCAAGGCGCTGGAAATCCTGTCCTCGGCCGCCGCGGTGATCGCCGAAGGCGAAGTCATGCAGCTCGCCGCCGCCAAGAACACCGCGACCACGGAGGACGAATACATCGCGGTGATCCGCGCCAAGACCGCCGAACTGTTCGCCGCGGCCTGCGAGGTCGGCCCGGCTTTGTCCGGCCGCGACAAGGCCGAGCAGGCCGCGTGCCGCTCGTTCGGCATGAATCTCGGAATTACCTTCCAACTCGTCGACGACGTACTCGATTACGGCGGCACCGCACAAAAACTCGGCAAGAACATCGGCGACGATTTTCGCGAGGGCAAGATCACGCTGCCGGTGGTTTTGGCATTCCGCCGCGGCGGTGAAGCCGAGCGCGCCTTCTGGCGCCGCACGCTGGAACGCGGCGAGACCAACGACCCCGATCTCGAACACGCTATCGGCCTGATGGCCAAGCACCGCGCGCTCGACGACACGCTGCGCCGCGCCCAGCATTACGGCGCGATCGCGCGCGACGCGCTGGCGCTGTTTCCCGATTCGGCGATGAAAGCTGCGCTGGCCGAAACCGTCGACTTCTGCATCGCACGGACGCACTGAAGCATTAGCAGCATTAGCCGCCGGCGTCAGCGGCCGCCGAGCGCGGTGGCGCGCACCCACCATTGCGGATGCCGTCGGGTGAGCGTCTTGGCGCCTTCGATTGCGGCGGCGGCGGCCGAAAACAGGCCGAAGCAGGTCGCGCCCGAGCCGGACATCCGGGCCAGCCGGCAGCCCGCCAGCGCCCGCACGGCAACGAGCACCTCGGCAATCGCCGGCACCAGCGCCATGGCCGCAGGCTCCAGATCGTTGGCCTGGAAGGCGAGAAGCTGCAGACATTCGTCGCGGCTTGCCGTCATCGTCAGCCTGCTGGCGTCGAATGCCGCCGGCTCTCCCGCCGCAATCCAGCCGGCGAAGACCGCCTTGGTCGCCAGCGCCACGCCGGGATTGACCAGCACGGCGGGCAGCGGCGGCAGCCGCAGCGGCTCCGACAAGATGTCGCCGATGCCACGCATCAGCCGCGGGCGCGGATCGAGACAGACCGGCACGTCGGCGCCGGTCGCACGGGCGGCGTCGAGCAGACGGCCATCATCGGCGGCGAGATCGTTGACGCGCGCCAGGAGGCGCAAGGCCGCTGCCGCATCGGCCGAGCCGCCACCGAGGCCGGCGGCGACCGGCAGCCGCTTGTCGAGATGGAAGGTCCCAAGGCGCAGCCCGGCAACGCGCGCGGCGAGCGCAGCCGCCGCCTTGACCACCAGATTGTCGGCGCCGTCGCCGGCCTGCACCGCACCCGGCCCGCTGACCGTCAACGCCAACGCGCCGAACGGCGCGAAGCTCACTTCGTCGCCGATGTCGGCGAACGCCACCAGGCTTTCCAGGTCGTGGTAACCGTCGGCGCGGCGGCCAACCACCCGCAGCGTCAGGTTGACCTTGGCAGGCGCGCTTTCGACGAACCGTTGCGGCGGGGCCAAGGTCACCCGCCGTTGCCGACCTTCTTGCTCTTGACCGCGTCGGCCGAAGAAGGCGAGGCCTCGGCCGGCAGCCCGTCCTTGAGCTTTTTCTCAAGCGTGGCGAGTTCGTCCGGGTCGGGGTTGAAGTCCTTGGCTTGCGCCCACTGGAAATGCGCCTCGAGCGTGCGTCCGACCCGCCAATAGGCGTCGCCGAGATGATCGTTGATGGTCGGATCGTCGGGCTTGAGCAGCACGGCGCGCTCGAGATTCTTCACCGCCTCGTCGTAATTGCCGGTGCGGAAATAGGCCCAGCCCAGCGAATCGACGATGTAGCCGTCGTCCGGCCGCTGCTCGACGGCTTTGCGGATCATGTCCATGCCCTCGTCGAGGTGCATGCCCTTATCGACCCACGAATAGCCGAGATAATTGAGCACCAGCGGCTGATCGGGGAACAGCTCCAGCGCCTTTTTCATGTCGGCTTCGGCGTTCGGCCATTGATTGGCGCGCTCGTAACAGATGCCGCGGAAATAGAACATTACCCAGTTCGATTTCGTCGGCTGCGCAATGGTGGCGATGGCCTTGCCGTATGCGTCGGCGCAGCCGGTGAAATCCTTGCGGCCGCGCTCGACATTGCCGAGCGCCATCAGCGCTTCGGTGTCCTTCGGATGTTCGGCAATGACATGGTCGAGCCGCTTCTTGGCCTCGTCGGTGTGGTCGAGCGCATCGAGATCGATGGCGGACTGGATTTGCGCGCTGCGTGCAAGCGGTGAGCTTGCGGGAACGCGCTCGTAGACCTTGATGGCCAGGTCCGGCTTTTTCAGCGTCTCGAAAAGGTCGGCGAGCGACAGCAGCGCCATGCCGTGCGTGGGTTCGAGATAGAGCGCGAGCTGCAGATAAACCAGCGCCAAATCCTCGCCGCCGCGCCGCCCGATCGAGGCGCCGATGCCGTAAAGCGCTTCGGCGGCGCCTCCTTGCGCCGATTCGACCAGCGGCGGCAGCTTCGCGCCTTCCGAAACCTGTTTGATCTCTTGCTGGATCAGCGGGTGATCCGGCAGCTGGGCGTCGAAGTCGCGATAGACCTTCAGCGCCGCATCCTTGCCGCCGTTGCGCGACAGATAACGGCCATACGCCTGCACGGTGCGCAGCGCGGTGGAGTCGGCCTTGTAGGCGCTCTCGTAGCGCTTACCGGCGTCCTTCTTGCGGTTGGCAAGATCGTAGATCAACCCGGCATGCAGATCCTTGAAAATGCCGTACCAGTCCGGCCCGGTGAGGTGGTCCATCTCGTCGACCGCGCCGCGGGCGTCGCCGCTGCCGTAGGTCGCCCATGCCGACAGCAGCGCGGCGGTCAAGTCGGTGACCGGTCCGTGCACCGACTGGGAAAAATCCTGCCGGGCGAGACCGTATTGCCGCTGCTTGAGGGCGCGCACGCCGAGCACCAGGCGCGCGATGCGGTCGCTGTGGTCGACCTGCAACAGCTTGTCGGCAAGCTTGGCGGCCTGGTCGACGTCGCCTTCGGTCAGCACCGAGAGAAAGGCTTGGCTGAGCAGATCGGGATTATGCGGATCGCTCTTGAGCACATTGAGGTAGTAGGTCGCCGCCGCCGCGGCGTCGCGCTCGACGCCGGCATGACGGGCGGCCAGATAATTGCCGGCGGCATTGTCCGACAGAACATCCTGCTGGCTCGGCGCCTGAGCGGCGCGGGCGGCGGACGCGGCGGGCATGCTCAACATCACGACAGCGCCGATGACGGCGGCATGCCGGTACAGCAGCGAATAAGTCACGGAAGCTCCATCGATCGCATTGATTGGTGGATCGGAATCACGCGCCGAAATCGCGCGGGACAATGACCCTTTTGCCGGGCCCTCGCAAGGACCGCCCGCCCATTAGGCCCGCCAACGGCGGCAAAATCGCGGCAATGCCCATGCGCCGCGAAGTCGCTCCCCCCGCTGCACGTCGCCCATGGGAAGTCGCGTGGGCAAAGGCGCGAAAGCGCCTTGCCCATGCTGCAGATTCGCTGCGAACGACGACGCATAGGCCGCTTCGCTCAGCATCCCTACAAACTGCGGCCGACGCGCGTGGGCGAAGTGCCGAGTCGATCAGGCGCGGCCATTACGCAGGTTTTCGAACAACCAGGCGTCCTTGCCCAGGTCGCGCTCCAGGATTCCGGAACTGATGGGGCCGCCGCTGCGGCACTCGGCAGCGATGCTTGGCGTCGTCGCATCGGATCTTTGGCGTTCCTGCCATTGCCGCTGCACCGCCGATTCGAGCTGCCAGAACAGATTGCCGAGCGCCGTTATGGTGTGTTCCGCACCGGCCAAGGCGGTAGCCCGCCTCGCCAATTCGGCGGCCGATTCCGCTTGTGCCTTTTTCAGGTGCTCGATTTCGCTCTCGCTCGCGCGCAGCCGCTGCTGCATGTCTTCAAGCAGTTTCTCAGCACGCTCGGCGCGCGCTGAAACAAGCGTAAGCCTGTGATCTCGGGCAGATACGTCTGCCTGGTTCTGCTCGTCCGCCTTTATCCGCTCCGCTTCGACCGCGGCCAACGCCAGGCGAGCGCGTTCGAGCTGATCATGCTTGATCTGCAGATCGGCAGAGAGTTCCGTAACGCGGTGCGTCAGGCGTGCGTTTTCGTCGGCTTTCGGAGCAAAGGACTTTTCCAGTGAAATTCGCTCCGCATCCGCCGCGGCTAACGCAACACGAGCGCGTTCGAGCTGATCGTGCTTGAGCTTAAGGTCGGCAGCGAGCTCCGTGACGCGGTGCGCCAAACGTGAATTTTCGTCGGCCTTGAGCGCGGCGGACTTTTCCAGCGAAATTCGCTCCGCCGCCACTGCGGCCAACGCAAGACGGGCGCTTTCAAGCTCGTCACGCTTGAAGCCAAGATCGGCAGAGAGCTCGGTAACGCGGTCCGACAAGCGCGAATTTTCGTCGGTCTTCAGTGCAAAGGACGTCTCCAGCGAGGCCGCTTCGTTTTGTTGATGCGTGAGCTGTTCGCGGGCCTGATCCAGTTCATACTCTAGTTCTGCGACCCGCTTGTCTGCCGCCGCGGCGCGGAGCGCTTGTGCCGTCAGCGTCTGCCGCCGCGCGTTCAGCGTCCACGAAAAGCCGTCTTCCTCCGCCATTGGCGTCTTTCTGCGGGAGCTCGGAACGCCGTCCCTAACTCCAGCCCCGCCCCATCGTTTTCAGTTCGATTGCTATTGTGACAATGGTTAATGGAACCTTAACGCCCGGCAGGCGCGGCGGGCCGGATGCAGCCGCCCAAGCCGCGCCGACCGCCCAGCCGCGCTTCTCAGCGATCGAAGCGGCGACGGAGCAATCCAGAAGCTTGCGCAAGCCGCTCCGGATTGCTTCGCTTCCGCCTTCGCGCGACGCGCTTCGGCGTGACACAAACCGCGCCATAGCTCGCGCAGCGAGCGTAGGCGGGTCGCTCGCAATGACAATTCAGCACCGCCGGGAAATGCCCTAATCTTACTGCGTCAGAAAGCGCGGCGCGCGTTATAGTGCCCTCTCCCCTTGCGGGAGAGGGCGACGCAAGCCGCGCAACAAACTCGGCACGGTGAGGGGTTGCGGCCGCGACCCTCACCCACTTTTGTTGTTGAACCGCCGAGTCGCCCTCTCCCGCAAGGGGGAGAGGGCACGTCGATCAGCGCCGCGTTTCCGGCAGCGTCTCGACGGGCACTCCGAACTTTTGACGCAGTAGGACTAATTACATGTTCGGGTAATTCGGCCCGCCGCCGCCTTCGGGCGGCACCCAGGTGATGTTCTGGTTCGGATCCTTGATATCGCAGGTTTTGCAGTGGACGCAGTTCTGCGCGTTGATGACGAAGCGTGGCGCGCCGCCCTCCTCGACCCATTCGTAGACGCCGGCGGGACAATAGCGCGCCGAAGGTCCGCCATAGACGTCGTGCTCGGATGATTTTTGTAAGGCGGCGTCACGCACCAGAAGATGCACCGGTTGGTCTTCCTCGTGATTGGTGTTCGACAGATAGACTGAAGACAGCCGATCGAAGGTGAGCTCGCCGTCGGGTTTTGGGTAGGCGATCGCCTGGCAGGCCCCCGCAGGTTTCAACGTGGCAAAGTCCGGCTTGCCGTGCGACAGCGTGCCGAACAGCGAAAAGCCGAGCCGATTGGTCCACATGTCGAAGCCGCCGAGCGCGATGCCGGCGAGCGTGCCGAATTTCGACCATAGCGGCTTGGCGTTGCGTGCCGGCTTCAGATCGCGCCCGATCGGCGAGGCGCGCCACGCCGCCTCGTAGCCGGACACTTCGTCATGGGCGCGGCCGGCCGCGAGCGCCGCGGCGATGTGCTCGGCCGCCTGCATGCCGGAGAGGATGGCGTTGTGGCTGCCCTTGATGCGCGGCACGTTCAAAAAACCGGCGGCGCAGCCGACCAGCACGCCGCCCGGAAAAGCGACGCGCGGCACCGATTGCCAGCCGCCCTCGGCGATGGCGCGGGCGCCATAGCAGATGCGCTTGCCGCCGGAAAACGTATCGCGAATGAGAGGATGCGTCTTGAAGCGCTGAAACTCCTCGAACGGCGATAGATACGGATTCTCATAATTCAGATGAACGACAAAGCCGACGGCCACCAGGTTGTCGGCAAAGTGATAAAGGAACGAGCCGCCGCCGGTGCGGTTGTCGAGCGGCCAACCGACCGTGTGCTGTACCAGGCCGGCTTGGTGTTTTTCGGGGGCGACCTGCCACAGCTCCTTCAGCCCGAGGCCGAATTTTTGCGGCTCGCTGTTTCGCGCCAGATGAAAGCGCGCGATCAGCTCCTTGGTGAGGCTGCCGCGCGCGCCTTCGGCGAACACGGTGTACTTGCCGCGCAATTCCATGCCGCGGGCGAAGCCGCCCTTGTGATGGCCGTCTTTG
>JASHSE010000485.1 GCA_030036975.1 Xanthobacteraceae bacterium
CGCGCTGCGACGCGCCGTTCGCCACCCTTGCCCGACACGTGATAGGTGGCGCCCAGGCACATCATCACGGCCGGCATGTCGTTGCCGGGATCGCCATTGGCCACGTTGCCGCCAAGCGTGCCCACGTAACGGACTTGCGGGTCGGCCACCTGCAGCGAAGTCTCGCGCAGGATCGGAATCTTCGATGCCAACAAGTCCGAACCAATCAACTCGTGCTGGGTCGTCATGGCGCCGATGAGAATGTCCGCGCCGTCGTCCCGGATGCCTTTGAGATCGGCAATGCCGCCAAGATCGACCAGATGCGCGGGCGCCGCCAAACGCAGCTTCATCATGGGAATGAGGCTGTGGCCGCCTGCAATGGCGCGGCCGTCGTCACCTAATTTGGCGAGAAGGCCTACGGCTTCCTGCAAGGATGACGGGCGATGGTATTCAAACGATGCAGGTATCACGGGATTCCTCCCTTTGAGCGCCGCGCCGGACCGGGATCGTGCTCCCGCTCTGTGAGCCACGCCTATGTTCGAAATTTGGCCATCTTTGCGGTGCGGCAACAAGGACGGTTGCACCAAAGCTGCTTGCATTTCACGGAAAGTCAGGCCGCTGCACCAATTGCGGCTTATGCGCGCGAATTGCGTCAGGTGTACTGACATATCAGCGACAGAAATCGCCTGGGTCCATGCGCCTTTATTGCGGTGCAAGATGATGGCGCCGGCGCTGGGTGGTGTCGAGGTCGGTACCCATGACAGCGGCGACCCGCTTTTTGAGCCAGCCGATCCGGCTGCGGCTGACGGGCACCGCGTAGTCGCGGCTCCCCGCATCCATTTCCACCATTTCATTGTCGCCGGAGCGCTTGTAGCCGATGACCCGCTTGATATTGACGATATGGCTACGATGGATGCGGACGAACTGGCTGTCGTCGAGACGCGATTCGATTTCACCGATAGCGAGCGGGCAGAACAGTTTGTCGGTGCCGTTGAAGATGAAGGTGTAGTGCGAATTGGCGTGGATCGCGACGACATCGTGGACAGGAAGAAATTGGGTGCCGCCATCGCGCTCGATGGGCAAATGGCGCGCAAAGCGGCGCGGCGGTCCACCCATGCCGCCCAACGGTGCGTACGTTCCACGTCCGAATTCCGGCTGGGCACCATTGCCTGCGTGGGCGGCATTTGTTGCCGGTTCCGGCGCGGACACGACTGCCGCCCCCGGAACCGGCTTCGCTGCCAAATCTGCGGGGCGCCGCTCCGCGGACATCGATGGCGCGCGGTCGGGATCCGGTACGAGAAACAACAGGAATATCCCGGAGAGGCAGAATGCGACGATAGCAACGATAATGGCCAGGAGATTGGTCGAGAGCGCGGGTGCGCCGGCGGACGCAGATGGAAACGGCAACAGCATCAAGCCTGCCATCGCCGTATAGTGCATTCCCGAAACCGCGAAACCGAAGGCAACCGACGAGAGGATGAGCGGCGGACGGCCGCCGCGCCCGGCGGCAAGCCAAAGCGCCAATCCGGACGCTGCGATCGCAATGGCCATGCTGGCCGCAACAAAATACCGATCGTGAATCATGTAGGCGCTTTCGTTAAGCGCGCTCATGCCGATGTAGTGCATCGTGAAGATGCCGCCGCCCATGAGGCAGGCCGACAAAGTCAAGCGGAGCATCGTCAACGGGCCTGAACTCGTGGCGTAGACCGCGGCACCGACCACGATGACGCAGACGAGAAACGACAGCAGCGTCGGAAACACCAGGTAGTCGACCTGGAACGGCATCCGCGCCGCCAGCATGCCGACGAAGTGCATGGTCCAGATACCGACGGCAAGCGACAGCGCGGCGCCGGCCAAGAGCAGACGCCGTCGCATACCTGTGGCAGTGCCGATCTGCACCGCCAAGCTCAGGCCCACGTACGCTGCCTGGATCGCCATTACGATCGAGAGCAGGACGAGCCAAGTCTCATAAGTGACTGGCATGCCGTCCACGTTCCTTCGCCAAGGAAACGACGTCGAACCCATTCTCCAATGGGTCCTGGAACGATTATAGACGACTTCGAGGCGGACGCACGCCCTCGTCACGATGCGCTGCCCGGCCGCAGCGCCGCCGCTATTTTGCCGGCGAATTCGCCGAGCTCTTCGCCGTCGCGGTCGCCGACCGCCCAGAATGACAGCCCTTGCTCCGACCAACGCCAGGGCCGGGATGCGGCTGATCCTTTAACGCGTCGCGTTCTCGCCCGTCGCCGCTTCTACCATGACCGTTCCCACCATGTGCGGGTGGATGTAGCAGAAATGCTGATAAGTATCGGGCATGGTGAAGGTGAACGAAAAGCCGCCAAGCATCTGGGCTTCCGCGGCGTGGATCGGAGCAGGTCGCGTTTTATTCCCAGCCGCCATTCCCAAGCGGCATTCCCGCTCGGCCGAATTGTTCTGGCCGGGCGAGTCGGCCGGCTGCTATACGGACTTTTCCTGCCGGCGCCCCGCCGGACGCCGTACGGACGGAAAAGCGCGCTATCCATGTCGATGTCGTCATTGCTGCCATCGGTCGAGACGCCCAGATCGTGGGTCGTCGCCACCGTGGCACTCGCGCTCATGGCGACGGCGTTCGGCGCGCCGTGGATCACCGTCGTGGCGCTCAAGACCATTGCCGCCGAGGTCAATGGCCAGCGCGCCATCCCCGCGTTTGCCGGCGCGCTGGTGTGGATCGGCTCGGGCGTCGGCGGCATCCTCATGGGGCAGATCGCCGAGCGGGTCGGCATCCGCTGGACCGTGGTCGGCGGCGCCATCATGATTGCGGTCGGTCTTGCTTTATCGACGCTCGGCCCTTCGGTCCCGCTGTTTGTCGGCCACGGCCTGTTCATCGGGCTCCTCGGCATCGGCGGCATCAACGCGCCGTTCTACGTCTATGTCAGCCGCTGGTTCGACCGCCGGCGCGGCTCGGCGCTGGCGCTGATTTCCAGCGGCAGCTTTTTGGCCGGCGCGATCTGGCCGTCCATTTTCGAGCGGATCATCGCCCATGCCGGCTGGCGCCAGGCGATGCTCTATTATGCGGTCGTCGAATTGATCCTGATCGTGCCGGCGGCGCTGATCGTGCTCGAGCCGCCGCCGCAGACGCCGCATCGCGCGGTTGCGGCGGCCACGACGCGCGGTACCGATACCGTGCTGGGCTGGCCGCCCAATCTCGTCTTCGTGCTGCAGGCTGCCGCGATCTTCACCTGCTGCGTGCCGATGGCGATGCCGCAGGCGCATCTGGTCGCGTTCTGCAGCGATCTCGGCATCAGTCCGGCACACGGCGCGGCGATGATCTCGGTGCTGCTCGGCATGGCGTTCGTCAGCCGCCAGTTCTGGGGCGCGCTGTCCGACCGGGTCGGCGGCCTGTACACGATGCTGGCCGGATCGGCGTGCCAGACCGTCGGGCTTTCGCTGTTTCTGCTCACCCAGAACGAACTCGGCCTGTTCACCGTCGCGGCAACGTTCGGCTTGGGCTTCAGCGGGCTCGTGCCCGCCAACATTTTGGCGTCGCGCGAACTGTTCCCGGTCGGCGAGGCCTACTGGCGCATCCCGACGCTGCTGTTGTGCAGCGGCTCCGGCATGGCGGCGGGCGGCTGGGTCGGCGGCGTGCTGTACGATTATTTCGGCCATTACGCGCCGGCCTTTGCCGCCGGCGTCGCGGTGAGCATGATCAATTTCATGATCATCGCTACGCTGGCGTTCCGCAGGAGTCGCACGCTCGCGGTGGCATGAGCTTCATACATCGCCATTGCGAGCAACGCGAAGCAATCCAGTGCGGCGCCGCCGTTATGGATTGCTTCGTCGCTTCGTTGCCTGCGGATCGCCCATTCAGCGCGCCATTGCCTCGGCCAGAATGACGAGGCAACGGCGCTGCCGTGCGTCGCGGAGACTCATGAACGCCTGGGTCAAGGCCAGTCCGTCGGCGGTCGTCAGGAAATCCGATATGTACGATGGCAGCGCCGCCTG
>JASHSE010000486.1 GCA_030036975.1 Xanthobacteraceae bacterium
CGCCACGTCCGGCACCGCGAATTTGTGCTCGCGGGCGCGGGTCAGGAAATCGGTGACGTAGGAGTCGAGCCACAGATCGTCGCCGCCGACGCTCCACAGGCCGAACGAGCCGGTCGAATCCTGGCGCGTCAGCAGCGCCGCGATGGCGTCGCGGATGCACTGCTCGGTTTTCGGGTCGAGCGCCGCATGGGCCTGGCCCGCCAGCTCGCTGCCATAGAGCAACGGCAGAGCCCGGCTCGTGATCTGCTCGGAACAGCGGTATGGATAGCGGTCGAGCGCGGCGAGCAGGCTCGCTGCGTCAAGCGCGGTCGAGTTGCCGACCGAGATCGACACGCTGCCGGTGCCGGGCACGAGATCGGCAAACATGTCGCGCGAGAGCGTGACGCTTTCACCTTGCGCCAGCGACGTGACCGTGCGCCGCGCGATGATCTGCGCCGGCGTCCGCACCGTGATCGCGTAGTCGCGCGCCAGCGCAAAGCCGTTCGGACCGGTGACGCTGACGCGAATCGCGCCGTTGCCGGCGCCGCTCGCAATCAACGGCACGACGATGGCGCCGCGCGCCTTGGCGGGCAGCGTCAGCTTTTGATCGGCGCCCGCGCCGGCAAGCACGGCGCCGCTTGACGACACGGCGAACGTGTAATCGCCGGGCTCGCCTTCGACGTTGTCGAGATCGAGATGGATGGTCGAGCGGTCGCCGGGCAGGAGGAAGCGCGGCAGCGTCGCGGTCAGCACCACCGGATCGCGCACGGTGACGTCGGCCGTGGCGTGGCCGACCTTGTCCTTGCTCCACGCCACCGCCATGACGCGCAGCGTGCCGTTGAAGTCCGGCACGTCGAACGACACCCGCGCGGTGCCGTCCGGCCCGACCGTCACCAGGCCGGAGTAGAGCGCGACCGGCGGCCCGGTCGGCGGGCTACCCTGCAGCTGCGCGCCTTCATCGCCGCCGCTGCGGATCTGGCCGCGCACGCCCTGCATGCCGTCGATCAACTGGCCGTACAGGTCGCGGATGTCGGCGCCGAGCGCGCGCTGGCCCAAATAATAATCGTCCGGCGACGGCGGCTTGTAATTGGTCAGGTTGAGAATGCCGATGTCGACCGCGGCGACCACGAGGCGCGCCTGCTCGCCCGCGGTGAGGCCGTTGATCTTGACCGGCAGCGTCAGCGTCGCGTTCGGCCGCAGCAGCGGCGGCGCCTGCAATTGCACGTCCAGCGTCTTGGCCGCACGCGCGATGGAAAACCATTGCACGCCGATGGCGCGGCCCGGCATGCGTTGCGCCGGCGCATCGAGCGGCCGGCGCAAGGTCGCGACCAGATAGGCGCCGGTGCCCCAGTCGCGGCCGACTTGCACCTTGACCTGCGCGAGGCCGGCTTTGACGTCCATGCTCTGGCTCGCCAACAGCCGGTCGCCGACCACGTTGAGCGTGAGCCGGCCGGCGCTGCGCGCGGTGACCGCAACCGTCATGGTATCGCCTGGCTGATAGTCGGGCTTGTCGAGCGCCACTTCCAGCATGTCGGGCGTGTCGGCGTTCGTCTCGACGTACCAACCGGCGTCGAAATCGACCGAGGTGACGGGGCCGTTCGGATCGGCGGTTGCGACCTCAAGCCGATAGCGGCCGAAATGCACCGGCAGCGACAGGTGCGCCGGCTGGTCGGCTGCGACGTCGAACGCGCCGTCGGCGACGCGCGTCGTCGTCTTCACCGGCTCGTAATTCCATTGGCCGTCGCGCTTGTAGAACTGATAATGCGTCTCGATGCGCAGGAGCTGATAATGCAGCCCGCTCTGCGCCACCGCCTTGCCGTCGGGCGCGACGGCAAGCACGTCGAACGTCGCAGAAGCGCCGTCGGAGAGCGCGCGGCCGGAGAATAGCGGTTTTATGCCAATCATGTTGCCGCTCGGCGCAACCGGCAGCGCGAGCGTACGCTCGACGGCGCGGCCGCCCGCTTCCGCCATGCGCACGGCGATCTGCGCCTGCAGCGGGTGCGTGCTGGAGGGCAGCTTGTCGAGCGTGACGGAGAAACTTGCCTTCCCGGCCGCATCGGTCTGCGGCAAATCCTCAAGCGATTGTTTGACCGCTTCGACGGTCTCATCGGCAAGGCCGAACTGATAGCCGGCAAAACCCGCTCGCTCTTTGGCCGCCGTGATCGTCACGTCGCCGTCGAGCGTGAGGCCGGCAGCCGGCGCGCCGTAAAGGAAGCGGCCGGCGATATTCATCGCCACCGGATTGTTAGGCGCGATGCTCGCCGCCGCCGAGGTGAGGTCGAACGCGATGCGGTCGGGGACGTAATCCTCGACCAAGAATGTGGTCTCACCGATCGGCGGACGCTTCGGATCGGTAAAAGCCTGCACGTGCCAAGTGCCGCTTGGCGCCGAGGCGGGCAGCGCCAGCGCCAGAGTGCGGCCGCCGATGCCTTGATCGGCGATGAGCGCGCGGCGGAATTCGACGCCGTCCGGCCGCTGCACGACCAGCGTCAGCGGCACGCCGAGCGCCGCGCTGCCCTGCCCGTCGCGCAGCAGCGCGGTGATGTACGCGGTCTCGCCGGAGCGATAGACGCCGCGCTCGGCATAGACGAAGGCATCAAGGCCATGCGGCGCCGGGCGGCCGCCGACGCCGCGGTCGGTAAGATCGAAGGCCGGCATTTTCAGATTGAGGAACGCGTAGTCGCCGGCTGGATCGGCCGCGACCAGCAGTGCCGGTGCTGCGCCGCCCTCTCCGCTCGCCAACCCGGCTTCGAAATGTGCCTGTCCGTTCGCATCGCTGCGCCGCGTCGCCAACACCTCGTTGCCGCGCGAGATCAGGCGCAGCGCGATGCCGCTCTTCGGCTGCGTCGTCGCCAGCGAATTGACGAAGACGTGGATGCCGTCATTGCCGGAGAAGGCGGTCAGGCCGAGATCGGATACGATGAACCATTGGGTGGCGAGCGAGTCGTCTTCGCCTTCCAGGTTCTTGAGCTCCTTCGGCTGCGCCGTCATGACGTAGACGCCGGGCTTGAGCTCACCAACCGCCTGATCGACGGGAAATGCCGTCGTCACCTCGGTGTTGAGCGGCTGCGGCTCGACGGCAAGCTCGCCCTGCCAAACGGCAACCCCGCGCGATTCCTTGAGTTGCTTGAGGTCATAGCGGCTGAGACTGCGCTGGAAATCGCCGCGCTCGAACTCGCTGCGGCCGCCGATGGTATCG
>JASHSE010000487.1 GCA_030036975.1 Xanthobacteraceae bacterium
GCCCTCGCCGCGGTGGTGCTTAAAGAAATCCTCGAAGAATTTTTCCATCGGCGAGCCGGGCGGCAGATCGGGCAGATTGCCGATATGCGCATCGATCTTCTGCGAGGTCGACACGTTGACCACGGCGTCGATCACCTGTTCGGCAACGTCGGCGATGTTGTCCGGTCCGCGCGCCGCGGCGGGCCGCGGCGGCAGGATGGCGATGACGGCGGCGAAGACCGCAATTGCCGCCTGGTGGCGAACGAGGCGGGACACTGGACCGACGGCGAAATAGCGAGACATGGTTGTCAGCGCTCCTGAAATCCTTGGTTCCGGCGAAAAGTGCGCCCGGCGCGTCGGCGACGCAAGGGAATAACCGGCCGTCGGGTGGTAGTGAACCGCATTTTTGGGGCGGAAAAGCGACCCACCCCGGCAGGCACGCACAACCATCAACGCGCAACGGCCCTGCGCGTTACCGAAAAAACCTAACCGCGGACAAACCAGACGATCAGAACGCCGACCAGCGCCGACACGATGCCGCCGATCCGCAGCGGACCGTCAGGCGTTGCCAGCGCCGCGGCCATGGCGCGTTTGGCGCTCGACGGAAACGCAGCGAGGCAGATGCCCTCGATCGCGAAGAACAGGCCAAGCGCGGCAAGGAAATCCGACATTGACCGCGCCTCTTGGCGGTGCCCGTCGACGGGCGGAACTGTCGTGGAAGCTACTTGAAGGTCGCTTGTGACTTGAAAGTTACTTGTTACTTGAAAGTCACTTGGCAGGCGCGGTCGCGGCGGCACGCGTGTCGGCCGGGCCGAGCGCCGGGAGCGGGATGCGGGCCTGTGCGCCGGTTTTGGCCGGAGCGGTGGAGCCGCCCCCGGCCTGCACCGGTCCGCGGCCCGCCGGATCGCCGAAATAGCGGAAGAAGTCGGAATCCGGTCCCAGCACCAGGTTGGTGTTGCCCTTCTGCATGCTGCGTTCGTAGGCCTGCATGGAGCGATAGAAGGCGAAGAAGCTCGGATCCTGGGTATAAGCGTCGGCGAAGATGCGGTTGCGATCGGCGTCGCCCTGGCCGCGGATCTGCTCGGATTGCTGATTGGCATCGGCGACGATCACGGTGACGTCGCGGTCGGCCTTGGCCCTGATCTCCTGGCTCTTCTGGCTGCCCTCGGCGCGGAACTCGGCCGCTTCGCGCTGCCGCTCGGTCTTCATCCGCGCATAGACCGCCTCGCTGTTCTTGAGCGGCAGGTCGGCGCGGCGGATGCGGGCATCGACGACCTTGATGCCGAACTCCTGCGCCCTGCGGTCGAGCTCATCGCGCATCTGCGCCATCAGATCCTCGCGTTTGTTACGCACGACGTCGGCAAGGGTGGCATTGCCAAGCA
Source organism: Xanthobacteraceae bacterium (assembly GCA_030036975.1). GTDB lineage: Bacteria > Pseudomonadota > Alphaproteobacteria > Rhizobiales > Xanthobacteraceae > BOG-931. The sequence continues at coordinate 1,362 of JASHSE010000487.1, forward strand.
CGCGCCGCAGCACCGAGTTGAGCAGGGTGCCGAGCTGCGAATTGGCGCCGGTCGGACCGACCGACTGATAGTATTTCAGCGGGTCGGTAATGCGGTAACGGGCGAAGGCATCGACCACGACGCGCTCGCCGACTTCGGCGGCGGTCGACTTGTCCTGGCTCTGCACGTTGACTTCCTGCGCCTGCGACTCGATGGCGAGGATGCGCTTGTCGACATAGATCACGCTGTCGATAAACGGCACTTTGACGTTGAGCCCGGGCTCGGTAATGACGCGCACCGGCTTGCCGAGCCGCACCACCAGCGCCTGGCTGGTCTGATCGACGGTGAAGAACGTGCCGTAGCCGATGATGACGACCAGCACCAGAATGACGGCGAGCGCGCCGCCGGTCAGGCTCAGCCTCATGGCTTGCCTCCCGCAGCGGCGTCGGATTCCGGCAACTTCGACGACTTGCCGAGATCATTGAGCGGCAGATAGGGGATCACGCCGGTCCCCTGCTTGCCGGTATCGATGATGGTCTTGGGGGTATTGGCCAGAATGCGCTCCATCGTTTCCAGATACATGCGCTGGCGGGTTACGTCGGGCGCTTTCTTGTATTGCGCGTAGACTTGCAGGAAGCGCGAGGTCTGGCCCTTGGCGTCGGCGACGGTCTGCGCCCGATAGGCCTCGGCGTCCTGGATGATCTTCGCGGCACGGCCGCGCGCCTCCGGCACCACCCGGTTGGCGTAGGTCTGCGCCTCGTTGGCCAGCCGCTCGAGGTCGGAGCGCGCCGCCTGCACGTCGCGGAACGAATCGATGACTTCGGCCGGCGGGTCGACCTTCTGCAGCTGTACGTTCTGGATCAGAATACCGGCGCCGTAGGAGTCGAGCGTCTTCTGCATCAAATCCTGGACCGAGGTCTGAACGGTTTCGCGCAGCGTGGTGAGAAGCGGCTGGGTGTTGGAGTGCCCGATCACTTCACGCATGGCGCTTTCCGCCACCGCCTTAACGGTGCCTTCCGGATTTTGGATATTGAACAGATAATCGCTGACGCCGTTGGGCTTGACCCGCCAGAACACCGAGAACTCGACGTCGACGATATTCTCGTCGCCGGTCAGCATCAGGCTTTCCTCCGGCACATCGCGCCCGGTGCCGCCGCGCCGCGTTTCGTCGGCAAGGCGCATGCCGACATCGGTCTTATTGACGCGCAGCGCCGGCGGGGTGAGCGCAGTCTCGATCGGATAAGGCCAATGATAATTCAGTCCCGGCTGCACCACGCTGACCGCTTTGCCGAAGCGCAGCACCACGCCCAGTTCGTCCGGCTCGACCCGGTAGAAGCCGGAGAGCAGCCACAGCACGACGACGGCGAACACGATCAGGACGACCGCGCCGCGACCGCCAAAATTACCCGGCATGACGCTGCGCAATCTGTCCTGGCTGCGGCGCAAAAAATCCTCGAGATCGGGCGGCCGGGGGCCTTGCTGCTGCGGGCCCGAGCCCCATGGGCCGCGCGGCCCTGAACTCCACGGGCCGCCGGACTGATTGCTCCACGGCATTCAATTCTCTCCTGAGCGCCGACCGGCCGGCGCTGCGCGCCCCAAGTTCCCGCGGATATAGGGGAGCGCGCGGCGCGATGCAACGCGAAGTGCGGCGGCAAGGCGCGCAGCCGGCTCGGATTTCGCCACACACCGGAAGGAATTCGCACCCGATTCGGGTCAAGGTGCGGCAGCGCGCCGGTAGGTCACGAACGCGAAGGCGGCGTCGTCGCCGACGCCGGGTTCATGCTCATCGCGAGCGATTTCGCGCCAGGTATTGGGATCGACGGGCGGGAACCGCACGTCGCCCTCGACGGTCTTGTGCACTTCCGTGATGGCAAGGCGCGTGGCCGCCGCCATGGCCTGGACATAAATCTGGGTGCCGCCCACGATGAAAATCTCATCAACACCGCGCCGCAGCGCATCGCCACGCGCGACCGCCAAGGCCGCCGTGAGATCGGGCGCGACCACAATGCCTGGCGCAGCGAAGCTTTGATCGCGGCTCGCCACGATGGTCGTACGGCCTGGCAGCGGCTTGCCGATCGACAAAAAGGTCTTGCGCCCCATCAGTACCGGCTTGCCCATGGTGAGCGCGCGGAAATGCTGCAGGTCCGATCTGAGCCGCCATGGCAAGCGATTGCCGCGGCCGATGACGGCGTTGGCGGAGATGGCGGCGAGGAGCACGATATCCATGCTGTCACACGGCAAGGGCGGGCTGGATTGATGTACCTTCGTCGTTCAGCGGGCACTCTATATAAAAAATTCATCCGCCTCTGTCGGAAATCAATTAAACGATGCCCTCAATGTCGCCCGACGAAACGGCCAGCAACGCCGCCGCGGACTTTGCGCGCAGTTTGGTCGCCAATTGGCAGGCGGTGCTCGGGAGCGAGCTTTTGGGCGTCTACCTCATCGGCAGCCTGGCGCATGGCGGGTTCAGCCGGCGCTATAGCGATGTCGACATGGCGGTGATCGCCGAGGCCGGACTGCGCGGCGAGACGATCGAGCGGGTGCGTGCCGAGGCTGCGGCACTGTCGCCCGAGTGGAGCCCGAAGCTGTCGGTATTCTGGGCCGACCGACGCTTTGCCAGCGGCCGTTTTCCGCCGCTCGACC
>JASHSE010000488.1 GCA_030036975.1 Xanthobacteraceae bacterium
GTCTGCTCGACCCGCTCCAAAACCTCTTTCTGCACCGCCTCCATGCGCAGCATGCGGTTGATGACGTCGAGCGCCAGCTCTTCCGGCAGGATCGCCAGCACCCGCGCCGCGTGTTCGGGGCCGATCTTCGACAGCACCACGGCGACCGTCTGCGGGTATTCGTTCTTCAGGTAATTGGCGAGCACCTCTTCCTGGACGTTGGACAGCTTCTCCCACATGTTGCGGCCGGCGGGGCCGCGGATTTCGTCCATGATGTTGCCGACCCGCTCCGGCGGCAGATATTGCTGCAGCAGGCGCTCGGTAGCGTCGTAATTGCCCATCAGCGCGCCCGATGCCGACATGCGCGAGACGAATTCGAGCAGCAGGTTTTCGACCAGATCGGCGTCGACGGTGCCGATGGTCGACATCACGATGGAAATCTGCCGCAGCTCGTCGTCGTCGAGCATGCTCCAGATCTTGGCGCCGTGCTGCTCGCCAAGCGCCAGCATCAGCACCGCGACGCGTTCGGGCCCGGTGAGCTGGCGTTTCGGCAGCGGCGCGCCGGCACGGCCGGCGAGGCTCGCCAGCGCGCTGTTGATGCGGGCGGCTTCGTCTTTTTTTTCGGCGTATGCGGACGGCATGGCGGCGCTCGATCAGGCGGCGGCGTTTTCGTGCAGCCATTGACGGATGATGGAGACGGTTTCGCCCGGGTTACGGTCGGCGATCTCGCCGACCTTTTGCACCGATTGGGCGTGGACCTGGCCTTGGACCTGCGCGAGGTCGATCATCTTCGAGGTTTCGCTCGGCTCGGCGCTGAAAGTCGGACCGCTTTGAGCAACCGCTGCAGCGCCCGCTTCGCTGGGTGCTGCGCTGGCGGCAGGCGGCAGCGCCGCGACCGGCTCGCCCGCGGGCGACAGCATGCGCCGCACCAGCGGCCGGACCACGAGCAGCAGCACGGCGAGCCCCAACAGGCCCATGACCACGGTCTCGATCGCCTGCATGATGTCGTCCTTGGAAAAATGCAGGGCCGTGAGCCAGCCGCCGGGCGCGGCCAACGGCTGCGGCAGCGGCTCGGCAAAGCGCAGATTGACCACCTCGACCTGGTCGCCGCGCTTCTGGTCGAAGCCGATCGCCGAGCGCACCAGTGCCGCGATCTGATCGATCTCCTCCTTGCTGCGCGGCTTATAGACCGTCTCGCCCTTGTCGTTCTTGCTGTAGGTGCCGTCGACCAGCACCGCGACCGAGATGCGGTTGACGCGGCCGCCTTCGCTCACTTCGGTCCGGGTGGTTTTGGAAATCTCGTAATTGACGGTCTCTTCGGATTTCCGGCTTTCGTCGCGCGGCGTCGCGCCGGCTTCGCCGCCCGGCGCCTGGCGCTGCTGCACGCCCTGCGGAATTTCGTTGCCGACCGTGACCTGGTTGGCATTGCCGGCATTGCTGGCGGAGCTTTCCTCCCGGGTCTGGCTGGAGCGGACGACGCGGCCGTCGGGATCGTATTTGTCCGAGGTTTCGGTGACGCGATTGAAATCGAAGTCGGCCGCCACTTGCACGCGGGCGTGGCCCGGCCCGACCACCGAGGTGACGATCTGCTCGACCTGCTGGCGCAACCGTTTCTCAAACGCGACCTGCCGCTCGTCGGCGCCGACGTCGCTGGTGCCGTTTTCGTCGCCCGCGCCGTCGGCCAACAGGTTGCCGGCTTCGTCGACGATCGAGATGCGCTGCGGCCGCAAACCGTTCACCGCCGTGGCGACGAGGTGGCGGATGGCGCGGACCTGGCCGGGGTCCAGCGTGCCGCGCACCCGCAGCACGATCGAGGCCGATGGCTCGACCTTGTCGCGCGAGAACAACGGCCGTTCCGGCATGACCAAATGCACGCGGGCGTCCTCCACCCGGTCGAGCGTGCGGATGGTGCGGGCGAGCTCGCCTTCGAGCGCCCGCACCGCGTCGATATTCTGCACGAAGCTTGTCGTGCCGAGCGCGTCGGTGTGGTCGAATATTTCGTAGCCGACGCCGCCGCCCTTGGGCAGGCCGCTCTCGGCGAGCTGCATGCGCAGCCGCGCCACCCGATCGCGGGGGACCAGGATGACGTTACCGTCGCCGCGCAGCTGATAGGACACGGCCTCGCGGTCCAGCTCTTTGGCGATGGCGGCGGAATCGTCCATCGTCAGGTTGCTGAACAGCGGCGTCATCTCCGGCGCAGTGACGCGCAGAATGATGAAGGCGAAGAAGCCGACCAGCGCGACGGTGACGGCGCCCATCGCGGCGATGCGCGGCGCGCCGAGCGTCTTGGCGAACTCCAGCAGATTTTGCACCGAGCCTCATCCCCCCGACGCAAACGCGATGGGCAAGATTTGCCTGGTGGATGGTTAGCACCCGGTTAATGAGCGCGGCCGCAGCGCAAGCTGCGGCTAAAGTTGAACGCGAGTGGCGAATGGCGGGAGCAGCCGCTGTCCCTATTCGCCATTCGCCACTCGCCCAAATGAAAACGCCGGCGCGCAGCCGCCGTTGACGATTTAGCTACGTTGATGAACGGACTATTGGCGATATTGTTGGATGCGCGTCGTACGCAGGCCGGCCAGGCCGTGCTGGTCGATCGAGTATTGCCAGGAGAGAAATTCCTCGACGGTCAGCGTATAGCGGCTGCACGCTTCTTCCAGCGACAACAGCCCGCCGCGGACTGCGGCCACGACCTCGGCCTTGCGACGGATGACCCAGCGTTTGGTCCCCGGCGCCGGCAAATCTGCGATCGTCAGCGGCGAACCGTCAGGCCCGATGACATACTTGACCCTCGGGCGATGGGGCTCAGTCATAGTCACTCTCACGAACTCGAACGCGACAAGCCGCAAGATTAGGGCCGGCCGCTTAAAATTTGCCTAAGCCTAACGGGCAATCGGCGATATCGATGAATAAATGGCCGACGACGCCGGCTCTTCCGGGTTGCCGGAGGGTCGTATTGGCGGTTGAAGCATCGGCGCAGCCCGCCGCGGCGCGGCCCCATGGCGATGTGCCCTACAAGAGCTGGCTCAAACTATTGATCGTACTGGTGAGGCTACTGATGCTGCTGTTGAGGCTGCTCACGCTGCTGTTGACGCCACTGCTGCCGCCGCTGTTGATCGACTGGATGCTGCTCATCGGCACGGTCTGGCCGCCGACCGTGAGCGTCGGCGGATTGGCGCTGGTGTTGACGGCAGAGACCACCCCCTGCACCTGGGTCGACACCGATACCGCCTGGCCGTTGGCGCCGGTCGCGCTGATCGCGAGCGTGTAGTTGCCGTCGGGCCAGGTCACGCCGTTAGTGCCCTGGCCGTTCCAGGTGTAGGTCTGGGTGCCGGCATTGAGCGAGGTGGTTCCGGTAAAAACCGTCTGGCCCGACGAATTGGTGATGGTGACATTCGCCGTGGCCGCCGAGGGCGAGTTCAAGGTCCAGGTCGCCGGACTGTTAGTCGCATTGGACAGCGCCGCGCTGGTGCCGCTGACCGTGACCGTCGCTCCCACCAATTGCAGCCCGGCGAGGTCCGTGCTGGCCTGCTGCAGCGAGATCAGCGTCTGCATGTTGGTGTTGGTGTCGATCTGCTGCTCGACCGAGGCGAACTCGACCAGCTCCTGGGTGAACGAATTGGTGTCCATCGGATCGAGCGGGTCTTGGTTCTGCAGCTGCGTGGTCAAGATCTGCAGAAACTCGTCGAAATTGCCGGCGATCTGCTGCGACGCCGAGCTGTTCACGGCCGCCGCGGTGGACGCGGCCGAATTGTTGGTTGCGGCGGTTGTGGTCGTCGTGGTCATGGTTCGCCCCTACTCAATTGCTGTTCACTTTCACACCCTGATGTCGAGGCCGTTGCCTAACCTTAAGCGCGCGTAAATCTGCGCGGTATCGATCGGTGCGACGGCGGGCTCGGGGATGACAAGCTGCGGCGGCGCAGCCGCCTGTTGCTGCTGACCGCCGGAACCGCCGTTCTGCCCGGCGAAGGATTGATCGCGCAGCGTGAATTGCAGGCCGTTATCGGCCGTCTTCAATCCCGCTTGCTCGAGCGCCTGCTGGAGCTGCGGCTGCTGGCTTTGCAGAAGCTGCAGCGTATCGGCGCGATCGGCGGTGACGTGCGTCGTCACCTGACCGCTGGCGTCGACGCCGAGCCGCACGTCGATGCGGCCCAGTTCGGGCGGATCGAGCCGGATGTCGAATTGGCTCGAGCCTCCTTGCGCCCGCGCGGCGATTGCCACCGCAAGGCCGGCGAGCGGAACGGCGGCCGCGCTGCCGGCGGCGGCAGGCACCGCGCCGTTCGTCGTCGTCGTCGCATTCGCCGCGAACACGCCGAAGTTCGGCGCCACGGCCGCATTGGCGGAAGCCGCCGGCGCGGCCGAAACGCCCGCGCCATTGAACGAAGCCGTTGCTCCGGCAGGCGCGCCGAATCGCGCCGCGCCGCCGGAAGAAGCAAAAGCGCTCAATAACGTCGCGGTCGCGGTGCCCATCGCTTGCGGCTGGTCGGGCGTCTGCTGCGCGCTCGTCGTCGGCGTTGAATTGCTGCCCGACGTTGCGTCCGATCCGGAAGAAGTCGAAGCGTCGTTTGCGCCGGAGTCCGTTGCGGAGGCTGAAGCAGTCGGATCGGTGTCGCCGCCTTGCGCCGGCGTATTTTGGCCGGCCGGTGCGGGGGCGGCGGTCGACACGGCTTTGGGCCGAGCCTTGACGGCCTCGACGGCCGTCGCTCCAGCTTTTGTCATCGACGGCGCGGCATCGACCGCCGCGTTGCCGATCATGGCGACCGCAACCGGCGCGGCGTCGAGTTGCGGAAGCTGCGACGAACCATTCGCAGCATCTGCCGCGCCGTTATTTTGGCCGTCCTTGCCGCCGGCGGTCTTGGTTGCGGCCGGCGTCATGCCGTTTGTGGAGGCAGGGTCGGTGGTATTGACGGCGGCATTAAATGCAGCCGCGACCGTCGCGCTGCTCGCCGCATCCGTGCCGCCGTCGGCCGTGGAATCAGGCGTCGCCGTTTCGTTTGCGCCTTGCGCCGGGCCGTTATCGGTCGCATTCGCGGCCGTATTGCTTGTTGCCTTGACCGCATCGCCATCGCCGGCCGGGGCAGGGGCCGGCACCGTCTTCGCGGCCGCATTCGTACCCGCAGCGCCCCAATTGCGGCCGGCAAGGCTCTGCGACGTCGCAGTCCCTTTGTGCGCGCCTTCGGCATTGGCGTTTTGCACCGACGTGCCCTTTGGCGGCGCGCCTGTGCTCGGCGCGCCGGTGCCTGATGTGGCATTGCCGGCCGATGGCAAACGCACGGATGCTCCCCCGTCGGCCCCTTGGACCGGCGCCCACTTTGGTGGTGCGCCGGCGCCGAGCGTGGCCTTGCCAGGCGGTGAAGGCGCGGATGCCCCCGTATTGGCCGCGGCCGCAGACGCAGGTGCCGCGTTGGCGGCTTGGGGCGCGGCGCCGTTCTCGGCGGGCGGAATCTGTTGATGAGCCGGCACTGCGGCAGCCGGCGTTCCGGCGCCGGCACCGCCGTCCGACGTCGGCGGGCTCGGCGGCGCGGCGGCATCAAGCAGTGCCGCAAATGGCGGGGCGTCAGGCTGCGCTGCGAGAGGCTGGACACGCTGCGCCATGCCGCGCGACAACGCAACGCTGACATCGGACGAAATACCGGATGCACTCGACACGCGCGACTCCCAAGGCCCCGATCGCTTGGACCTTGGCCCTGCAACCCGCGGGCCAGCCGCGCGCCTCAAAAAAATAATATTTTTCATACACTTAGCAATTCAGCCGAGGGTCGAGATGGAATCTCTCTGCCGCGGCCCGGCAAATTCTGCCGGGCCGGTTCCCAACGCCACCTGGTGGGGCCGGCGATAGCGCAATGTGGTCGCCACACTTATAGTAATGCTGAGAGGGACGGCTCCTGCCGTCTCCCGAATCCGTCAGGAGCAGCGCCGGCACGCCCATGCCTAACAGCCTCGACATCGATGGCCGGCCGTCGGAGACGCGGGTCGTCGTCGCCATGTCGGGCGGCGTCGATTCCTCGGTCACCGCGGCGCTGCTCGCCGAGGCCGGCTATGACGTGGTCGGTATCACGCTGCAGCTTTACGACCACGGCGCCGCCATTCACCGCAAAGGCGCCTGCTGCGCCGGCCGCGACATTCACGATGCCCGCGCGGTCGCCGAGCGCATCGGCATTCCGCATTACGTGCTCGATTACGAAAGCCGCTTCAAGGAAGCAGTGATCGACCGCTTTGCCGAAAGCTACGTCGCCGGCGAGACGCCGGTGCCGTGCGTGGAATGCAATCAGTCGATCAAATTCCACGACCTGCTCGACACCGCGCGCGAGCTCGGCGCCAAAGTCTTGGCGACCGGCCATTACGTGGCGTCGCGGGCGCTGCCGGGCGGCGGCCGCGGGCTTTTTCGCGCGCGCGAGGCGGAGCGCGACCAGAGCTACTTTTTGTTCGCCACCACGCGCGCGCAGCTCGACGTGTTGCGCTTTCCGCTCGGCGACCGCAGCAAGGCCGAGACCCGTGAACTGGCGCGGCGCTTCGGCCTCGCGGTCGCCGACAAGCAGGACAGCCAGGACATCTGCTTCGTGCCGACCGGCCATTACGCGCAGGTGATCGAGCGGCTGCGTCCGGGCGCGTCCGCGCCGGGCGACATCGTCGATCTCGACGGCAGCGTGCTTGGCCGCCACGACGGCATTATTCATTTCACCGTCGGCCAGCGCCGCGGTCTCGGCATCGCCGCCGGCACGCCGCTTTACGTTGTGCGCCTCGACGCCGCGTCGCGCCGCGTCGTGGTCGGGCCGCGCGAGGCGCTGCGCACGAGCCGCATCCGCCTGCGCGACGTCAATTGGCTCGGCGACGGTCCGGTTGACGCGGCGCTGGAGCGGTGCCGCGAGGTCTTCGTCAAGGTTCGCTCGACGCGGCCGCCGCAGCCGGCCTGGCTGTGCCGCGGCGAGACCGGGGGTGTCGAAGTCGAGCTGATCGCCAGCGAAGACGGCGTCTCGCCCGGTCAGGCTTGCGCCTTCTACGATGCGGCCGAAGGTCAGGCACGCGTGCTCGGCGGCGGCTTTATTGCCAGCACCGTTGCGGCGGCGCGTCCAGCCCGCGCCGGTGCCGCCGTGGCAATGGCGCGCTGAAGCCACCGCACCGCCATGCCGATGCGTCAGCTGCACCGCGGATCGCATTCGTACGTTTTCCCGGACTTACCCTTCTCGATCGATGGCGGAACGCGACGGGCCACGATGGGCGCTCACAAAATGTTTGAGCAATAACGACGCGATGGGCGAGGCGTTCGACAAAGCGACGATCGCGAAAGCCTATGCGCGCTGGGCGCCGATCTACGATCTCGTGTTCGGGGCGGTGTTCGAGCGCGGCCGCAAGGCCGCGGTCACGGCGGCAGAACGCATCGGCGGCCGCATCCTCGAAGTCGGCGTCGGTACCGGCCTGTCGTTGCCGGACTACGCCTGGACCAATCGCGTCGTCGGCGTCGACCTTTCGGCGCCCATGCTGCGCAAGGCCAAGACCCGTGCCAAAGAGCACCGGCTCAGCAATGTCGACGGCCTCGCGGTTATGGACGCGCGCCGGCTCGGCTTTCAGGACTGCGTGTTTGACGTGGTGGTCGCTCAATACGTCATCACCGCGGTGCCCGAGCCCGAGGCGACGCTCGACGAGTTCGCCCGCGTGCTGCGACCCGGCGGCGAGATCATCCTGGTCAATCATCTGGGCGCCGAATCCGGCCTGCGCGCCGCGTTCGAGCGCGCCTTCGCGCCCGTGGCGCGCCGGCTCGGCTGGCAGCCGGAATTCCGCTTCGACCGGCTCGCCCAGTGGGCGGCGCACCACGGCGGCGTGCACCTTGTCGAACGCCGCGCCATGCCGCCGCTCGGCCATTTCTCGCTGATCCGCTTCGCGCGGCCCGGCGGCGCGGTAGGCTGAACACCTCGCCGCGACTCGCGACCTCGCTACCGGCCCCAATAGGTCGCGACCACGGCGCAGCCGAAAGCTCCCTCGTGTCGATAACCACGAGTTGCGCCATTGACGACACTCCCGTCTTGCCTCAATCTGGACGGCGTTGTTACGTCGGCCAACCGGGATGTGCATCATGGATTGGCTGCTAACCGGCTCCTGTGCGGCGGCCACGGACTTCAGCTTGCTGCTCGGCGCGTTAGCCGGCCTGATCCTCGACGTGACGATGCTCATTGCGATTACGCAGACGCCGCCCTTGCGCGAACACGGTGGAACTCCGCGGCCGCCCGGCTTTGCGGAAAGATGGTTGCTGCCACTCCCGCCGTTTCTGATCGCGCTGCTCTGGTTCGGCGGATTGTGGTTTATCGACGCGAAACTTCTACCCTGTTACGCGTTTTGGAGCACCGCAGCTGCGGCCGTCATGGTCGGGGCTTGGCTTCTGATTTTGTTTGCCATCGGTAGCAGCCAGATCGCGCGACGGAGCGTGTGGTGAACATTTTTGTTGCCGAAGTGCTTGCCGCAATGCCGTTCGGCGGACTGCTGGGCGCGGTATTCGGACCGCTTCGGCTCGCCGGTGTCGAATTCAGCAAATGGTACCGCGATCCCGGGGAAATCAGGGAGAGCAATGATCGGAGCTGGATCGGGTTGATGAAATGGACAACGCTGGCCGCCGGGAGGCGATTGCTGGCCATCCTGATCGTCGTCGAAGCGGCAGCCTTTGTTCTGCATTTTTTTGCAAGCTCGCTTCCGGACGCCCTTAACGTCCCCGTCGGCAGGGTCTTTCTGTTTCGCAACTTCGGACCTTGGAGCTGGCCGGGCGCCGGCTGCATCGTCCTTGGCCTGCTCGTCGGAGCCGGCGTGGTGCAGTTCCTGCTCGATATGTCGTGGCGGCTCGCACTCCACTTCGGGCCGGGACGCTCTCTGCAAATAAAACTCGGTCGGCGGCCGCCAACGCGACACGCCCCGGCGGTCGCCGCTGTCGCCGGACATCGGCGGCTGATCGTTTGCTGCGACGGCACCTGGAATTGGCCGGTGCCCGGACGGGAAACCAACGTCGTCGAGCTCGTGCGTGCCATCAAGCCGGTCGGCCACGCCCATGGCGCGCCGATATCGCAGATCGCGTATTATCATTTGGGTGTCGGGACCGGAAACATCCTCGACCACTATCTCGGCGGCGGCGCCGGCATCGGTCTGTCGAGCAGCGTCCAGGCGTGCTACGGCTTCCTGGTCGACAATTTCAAAGACGGCGATGAAATTCTGCTGTTTGGATTTTCGCGCGGCGCTTATGTGGCGCGCAGTCTCGCCGGGATGATCGGACTCGTCGGCCTGCTCGACAAGAAGGAGATGTTTCGTTTTTACGAAGCCTGGAATTATTACACTTTGCCGGCGGCAGAGCGAAAGCCGCAAGAGCTCGAGGCGATTGCGCCGCATCGCCGGCACCCGGAGATCAAATGCATCGGCGTTTGGGATACGGTGGGCGCGCTGGGTATTCCAGGCACGCGCTTCTGCAGCGGAGCGTATGCGTTTCATGACACCAGCCTTGGCGAGCATGTCCAATACGCTTTTCAAGCTCTGTCAATCGACGAGCAGCGCGGCAATTTCCAACCCGCGGTTTGGGTGCGAAAATATGATGATCAGGTGCTCGAGCAGGTGTGGTTTCCCGGGGTCCATTCCGACGTCGGCGGCGGCTATAAAGAGCATGGACTGTCCGACGCGACCTTGCTCTGGATGCTATCTCGACTTCGCGAGCACGGCCTTGTCGATCTGACGATGGCGTGCGCGGAAATCGGCATCAGGCGCCGGTATGCCTACCATTACGCCCACGGGCCGGTCCACGCTTCCCGCAGCTTGTTTTTCAAGGCAATCGCCTGCGCGATTCCCCGCCCTGTCGGGATAACGGACGAAAGCGAAAAAGTTCATCAAAGCGCCATGGATCGCGCCGTTGGCGGCGCAGACCCTTATGCCAAGACCAAGCGCCATGAGTGGCTAGAATCGCTGAAGCATTCCAAAATCGCACACACCAGCGAATTTGAACGAGATCATGCCTTCAAGGGACACGGAGAGGGGCAGGCCTTTATCCCGATCATTCAACCGAACCGCCGCGGGCTTTGCGACCGACTTTTACAGCTTCTATTCAGCCCGACATGAGAAGGGAAGCGTCGACATGAATCCGGGACTGCCGATCGTCGAACTGGTGTGCGCGGTGCTGTTCTTCGCGAGTCTTTTGCTGTTCCTGATAACGGGAGCGCGGCGGCGCAAGCTCGACCTTACGCTCAGGGAGGCGGCGGTCGCCCGAGGGGTCCCGCGCGATGCGCCGCAGCTTTTGCTGTTTGGCGAATGGCTGCCGCATTCCCAGGTCGTCCTGGCGCAACCCGAGCGCCGTTGGACATACGATCAGGATTACATGGTCGCCTTCATCGAAGCGCTGCGCGGGCGGCGGCTGTCCGAACACAGACATGAGGCTTCGGGACTCGGCTTTTATTCGGACGGTATCCTCAATATCGACATCGCGTTTGCCGTCTTTTTTGCCTGTTTCATCGTCTGCGCCGCATTCCTGTTTGCCCAATGGTGTGCAGCTTTGCCTTGGCTGGCGCGGTTTTGGATCTGGAGCGGCTGCATGGGCGTTCTTTATGGCGTCGCCGACGTGGCCGAGGACGTGAAACTGCGCCAAATTTTTCGCCACGCGGAGCGGCTTACGGCGATGCGGGCCGCCGAGGCCTTGCCCGACCCCGACACGATGCTGGCCGACGCCGCGCAGGTCGATGCAAGCAACACATTGACTCGCGTCAAGTTGATCACGATCGTTCTGTCCCTGAC
>JASHSE010000489.1 GCA_030036975.1 Xanthobacteraceae bacterium
CAGCGCGGCGATGACGAGGCTGCACAGCGCGATCGGCACAAAGCCGGCGATGGAGAGGTGCGTCAAGTCCCACAGCCAGCCGCCCAGCACTGAAAGCGCCATGGCGCAGCTATAGCTGATGGTGAACATGCCGGCGGAGGTGCGATGCACGTCGTCGGGGGCGCTGAGCACGGACGGCAGCGCCAGCACCATCACCATCGTCACCGCGCCGGTGAAGCCGAGCAGGCCTGCCCAGATGACGATCCAGATGCCGTTCGTCACCATCATGCCGACGACGCAGACCAGCGCCAGCAAGCCGGTCGCCACATAGGCGCGCGGTTCGGTGACGAGCCGGCCGGCGAGCGGCAGCATCAGCAAGGATGCCGGCAACTGCCCAAAATTGAGCGCGGTAAGCGCGGCGCCGACCAGCTCGGGGTGCCCGGCCGCTGTGACGTAATCGGGCAGGAAAGCGTTGCTGACAAAATAGGTGGCGTTGACGCTGCCGAAGATCAGGCCGAGGCGCCAGATCAATGGGCTCCGCCAATTTGGCCACCATTTGTGGGCCGCCAGATCGGCGGTGCGCGCTGTGTCACGGCGCGGCGCGGCGAGCGCGACAAGCAGCGCCGTCGCCAATACCGGTGCCGACCAAAACACCAGGCTCATGCGCCAGCTGCCGTGCACCAGCGGCAGCACTACCGGAATGGCGAGCGCGACCGCGAGCGTCTCGCCGACCAACAGCCCGTTCGAGTACATCGCGGTGGCAAAGCCGATGCGCTCGGGAAACCAGGCGCGCACCAGCGGCGGCATGGCGGGCTGCATCACGGCGATGCCGGCGGCCATCACCATGGTCGAAAGGTACAGCGACGCGGCGTCGCCGACTGCGCCGCGCGCCGCCGAGCCCAAAGCGTTGAGCACCAGTCCGGCAAGCAGCGCCCGCACGATGCCAAACCGCGCGATCAGGAGCGCGCCCGGCACCGCGGCGATCGCGAACATGAGCGGCGGCAGGCTCGACAGCCAGCCGACCGCGGTCTCCGACAGATGCAGGTCGGCATGAAGGAGCGGCACCACCGGCGGGATCGCCAGCACTGTAAGCCGCAGGCAGGCGCCGGCGAGCCAGAGCAGAACAAGCGGCATCAGAGGCGACAGGCGGGGCGAGGGTGCATGGTTTCGGGCTGGCTGGCGAGGGCGGCGGGGCGGGGACGTTGCCGCTGCCAAGCTTACATGAGCCGCCGGCAATGAGCGCTGCAAATATTCAGGCGCGGGCTTGCGCCAAGGACGAGGTGCGCCAGGCAAAGGCCCAGGCTTCGAGCCGCGCAAACAGGCCGTGCTCGAGGATGAGCATCAGCACCACGAACATGATGATCCAGGCCAGCACCTGGGTCATCTCGAATTGCTGAAACCAGAAGAAGAACATGTAGCCGATGCCGAATTTCAGGCCGAAGGTTTCGGCCAGCGCCACGATTTTCCAGGTCGCGCCGAAGGCGTAGCGGAACGCCGAGAAGATGTACGGCAGCAATTGCGGCAGATACACTTTACGTAGCAGCAGCCGTTGCGGCGCCCGGAACGTGATGCCCATCTCGATCAGCGATTTGTCCATCGCCTTGGTGCCCTCGTACATGTTCACCGCCACGTAGGGCGTGACCACGGCCATGACGGCGACGAGGCTGCCCATCTCGCTGTAGCCGAACCACATGATGGCGACGAACACCATGAGGATGGTCGGCATGGTCAGCATCAGCGGGATGAGCGCCAGCAGCGACCGCTCGAAGGTGCGGTTCAGCCCCATCGCCAGGCCGATGCCGATCCCGGCGATCATCGAGGCGGTGAAGGCGACGAAGATACGGGCAAGCGTGACGCCGACGTCGAAATAGGCGGACTCCCCCTCCGGGCCGGGCGTGTGAAAGTCGGCGACGATGGTGCGCGCAATCGCCGCCGGTGTCGGCAAGATCTGGTGGTCGTTGATCGCGATGGAGGCCGCCCACCACAGCAGAACGAGCACCAGGATCGAGCCGACGCGCAGCCCTATGGTTTTCAGATGCTGCGCCATTAGAGCCGTACGACTTTAGGCTGAAGTGGCAGTGCTGGCACGGCGCGCTCCCTCTCCCCGGAGGGGAGAGGGTTGGGGTGAGGGGGTTCGGACGCTGCAGGTTTTTTCTGAACCTTCCGAACCCCCTCACCCTCGCTCGCTGCACTCGCTCGACCTCTCCCCTCCGGGGAGAGGTGAAGAAATGTTTCAGCCACGACTCGATCTAACATCATCATGCGCTAGCCGTTCGCCTCGACCACGCTGAAAAATTCGCGCACCAGGGTCTTCTCCCGATCGAACAGCGCGGCGTCGTCCGGTTTGCGCGGTCGCGGCAGGTCGATGGTCACACGCTTGAAGATCCGTGCCGGCTTGGTGCTCATCATGTAAATGCTGTCGGACAGGAAAACCGCCTCGGCGAGATCGTGGGTCACGAACAGGATGGTCGGCTTGGCCCGCTGCAGGATGTCCATGAGATCGAAGCGCATCTTGCGCGCGGTAATGGCGTCGAGATGGCTGAACGGCTCGTCCATGAGCAGAATATCGGGTTCGATGGCGAGCGCCCGTGCGATCGCGACCCGCTGCTGCATGCCGCCCGACAGGTTGAGCGGATAATTGCGCTCCTGCCCGGCAAGGCCGACCATTTCCAGGTTTTTGGTCACACGCTCGCGCCATCGCGCCCGCGGCACGTTCTGCGCTTCGAGAACGAAATGAATATTGCTCTCGACGGTGAGCCAGTTGAGCAGACGCGGACTCTGAAACACGTAGCCGATGCGCGGCGCGGCGACGCTGCGGCCGGCCCGCGGATGGATCGTCACCGCGCCGCCGTCGGCGGATTCGATTCCGGCGATGACGTTGAGGAGCGTCGACTTGCCGCAACCCGACGGCCCGACGATGCTGACGAACTGGCCCTCTTCGACGGTGAGGCTGATGTCGTGCAGGACCGTGAATTTTTCCGCCGAGCCCGGCGCCGGAAAGCGCTTGGTCAGCTTATCGACGGTAATGGCCGTAGAGCCCATCGCACCCCGCCTCGACATCCCCGCAACGGCCGGCGCCGTCTTGAGCGTTCTCATGTTATGTACGCGTTGCGCCAGATCTTCCACCACATCAGGCTCCGCTACCGCATCAAGCCGCCAGCCGCGGCCGCCAGGCAAACGCGCGCCGGGCCCAGGCGCGAAACACCACGAGGTCGATCAGCACCATGATGACCATGAAGCTCACGCCCCACGCCAGCATCATGTCGACGCGCGTTTCCTGAAACCAGTTGACCAGCTTCTGGCCGACGCCGCTCGAGGCGCCGAATGCCTCCGCCACCAGCGCGATCTTCCACGATAGCGACAGCGCAATCCGCAGCGACGAAAAAATGTACGGCAACAGCTGCGGTATCAGCACGTTGCGCAGCATCAGCCGGCGGCCGGCCTTGTAGACGCGGCCCATCTCGACCAGATCCTTTTCGATCGCCTTGGTGCCGGCCCAAATGTTCATCGCCACGAACGGAAACACGATCAGCACGATGGTGACGATCGCGGCCGCTTGCGACAGCCCGAACCACAGCACGGTCAGAAAAGCCCAGCACACCGCGGGGAACGTCAGCAGCACCATGATCCAGCTGTCGAAGAAGATTTCGATGCTGCGCCGCAATCCCATCAACAGGCCGAGCGCGGTGCCGATCACCATCGAGGCGGCGAAGCCCTCGAAAATGCGCGCCAGCGTTTCGCCGATGACGACGTAGGAGGCGGGGTCGCCATAGACCGCCACCATGCGCTCGACCAGCACGGCAGGGCCGGGAAAAAAGATCGGCAGGTAGAACAGCGAAATGATCTGCCAGCCGGCGATGCACGCCGCAAACGTCAGCAGCGCCGGCAACGCCCTCGATAGTGAAGCCCAAAA
Organism: Xanthobacteraceae bacterium; assembly: GCA_030036975.1. Taxonomy (GTDB): domain Bacteria; phylum Pseudomonadota; class Alphaproteobacteria; order Rhizobiales; family Xanthobacteraceae; genus BOG-931. The sequence goes on from JASHSE010000489.1 coordinate 3,893, forward strand.
TGTCCGGCGTCCGGTCTTTGCCACCCTGGTCCTTCTCGGCAATCAAAGTACGATGAATTTAAGTCGACACAATGCACCCGTCATTGCGGGGAGCCAACGGGTCCGGCCCGAAGTGGGGTACCCCATCGCGCTTGCGCGATGGGGACCCCGGGCCGGCCCGATGACAAGCTCCGCGACGAAGCAACCCCCCTAACCCTCCCCCGCTTGCGGGGGAGGGAAGGGAGGGAGCCTTGATTGCTTCGTTTCGCCCGCAATGACGAGAGCGTGTCGACCTAAAATCGATCATGCTCTAGCCTTGCACGAACAATGCGTATTTCTTCTGGTCCGGCACTTTGCTGAGAATGCCGGTGCGCTGCGCCAGTTCGAGGAACTGCCATTGCGCGTCCACGGATTTGGTATCCCACTCGGTCATGAACATGTTCTTGTGCTGCAGCCAGTCCTGGTACTCGGCTATGTCCTGCGGCGTGGTCACGCCGGCGAGCGTGCCGTGATTCTGCACCGCGGTTTGCAGATTTTGCGGATTCTCCGGCCAGCGAAACGAAGCCATGACGGCAGCGGCGAATTTTTGCGCCCGCGTGCGGTCCGCGTCGACCCAGCTGCGCCAGGCCACGAGCGGGGCAGCCCACACGATCGGGAAACCGGTCTTCTGCTTCCAGTAGGCGTTCGGTGAAAACAGCACGCGGAATTTGTCGGGCTGCGCCTCCGCGGCGATATTGAGCGAGCTGATGTTGATCATGGCATCGACGTCGCCGCGCTCGAGCAGTTTTGTGAGCGCCGGTCCGGCCACCTGCTGCAGGTTGGTGTCCTTGACCACGTCGATGTGATCGGCGTCGATCATCGACGCGCGCGCCGCCTTGAACGAGCCGGCGCCGGTGGAGAACACGCCGAATTTCTTGCCGCGCAGGTCGGCGGGCGACTTGAACGGCGCGTCCTTGCGGACGATCACGTCCTGCACCACGGTCAGCCCGCCGCCGATGATGACCCAATCGACGCCCTCGTTGATCTTCTGGATGGCGTCCATGCCCGAATAGGTCGTCGCCAGGCATTGCTTGCTGGGCAAGCCGGCGAGAAAGCCGGCGAACGGCCGCGGATCGATGGCGAGGTCGATGCCGTCCTTGGCAAACACGCCGGCGTCCTTAGCGCCGAGGTAATTGAGGACGAAAACGCTGCTCTGCGGAATGACGACGTGGACCTGCTGCAGCGCCGGATCGGCATGCACCTTCACGCCTGCCCCCGCCGCAATGGCGGAGAGCGCGCCAAGCCCGGAACGCAATAAAGCGCGTCGCGTCGTCATGGTCTCCTCCCGGTTTTCGGAATTATTGAACCCGAAGGCCGGCAGAATAAATGTCTCAGAAATACGCAGTTTCTGCGTGATATCGTCGCGCAAAGGTAACTGGCGGTGAGCGTCGGGCGCACGGCTAGTCTGAAATCACGGCCGCCTTGGCGGCATTGCGATTCGCACATATCTGTGCGATTGTCCACCCATGAACGGCCACGAATCCGAGAGGAAAATCAGAAACGTCGGCCGCCAGCGTGGGGTGACGGTTTCGTTCGATCCCGGTCACGGCAAAGGAAGCCACGGACGCCTCTACTACGGCAACCGATTTACGACGCTGAGGATCGCCGCAAGGAAATCGGCCCGGGCCTGCTCAAAGCCATGCTGGACCAGCTTGGAGTGACGAAAAGGACTTGGAGGACAGGTGATGGCTTTCGGCTATCGGTACAAATTGGAGCGCCAGGAGAACGGCTGGTGGCTGGTGTGCTTTCCGGGAATTCCGGAAGCGCTGACCGAAGGCGAGACCGAAGAGGAGGCCCGGCGCAACGCGCTCGACTGCGTCATCGCCGCGCTCGAAGGCTACATGAAGGCCGGCAAGCCGCTGCCGCGACGGGGCGCCGGACATTCGGGACCTGATCGCGCCGTGCTGCCGTCGCTCGTCACCGCGAAGCTCGCAGTCTACGAAACCATGCGCGCCCGCGGCTGGTCGAAGCTTCGGCTCGCCAAAGAACTCCGCATGCCGGAAAACTCGGTCCGCCGCCTGCTCGACCTGCGCCACAGTTCGCAGATGTGGATCATCGACGAAGCGCTGGCAAAGATGAAGGCGGAGTTGTCGGTCGATCTGCCGAAGTTGCGATCGCGGGGGAAGGCTGCGTGAG
>JASHSE010000490.1 GCA_030036975.1 Xanthobacteraceae bacterium
GTGGCGGCCCATGGTTCCTAAGTGCCGCTTGCTCTTTTGGCCGCGAATGTTCTACTTCGCGGCCGGCGATGCCGCAAAGTCGCCGTCATCCCGGCGCGCGCCATGGGCGTTGATGGGCATTGGCCGGTGCGTGGGGCCGAGTCTCGGGGCAGATCGATGCCGAATACGCGGAAGATTCTGATTGTCGAGGACGATCCCGAACTGCGCGAGGCGCTGACCGAGCAGCTGTCGCTGCACGAGGAATTCGAAGCCGTGGCGGTGGAGAATGGCAGCAAGGGCGTGCAGGCCGCCAAGGCCGGTCAGATCGACCTCGTCATCATGGACGTCGGCCTGCCCGATATCGACGGACGGGAGGCAGTGCGCATCCTGCGCAAGAACGGCTTCAAGGCGCCGGTCATCATGCTGACAGCACACGATACCGATTCCGATACGATCCTCGGCCTCGAATCCGGTGCCAACGATTACGTCGCCAAGCCGTTCCGCTTTGCCGTGCTGCTGGCGCGCATCCGCGCGCAACTGCGCCAGCACGAGGCCAGCGAGGACGCCATCTTCACCATCGGACCATACACGTTCCGGCCGAGCTCCAAACTTCTGCTCAATCCCAAGGGCAACAAGGTCCGACTGACCGAGAAGGAAACCTCGATCCTGCGCTATCTGTATCGCGCCGGGCAGCGGCCGATATCGCGCGAGACGCTGTTGCAGGAAGTCTGGGGTTACAATTCGGGGGTGACCACCCACACGCTGGAAACGCACATCTACCGGTTACGGCAGAAGATCGAGAAGGATGCCGCCGTGCCGGCAATCCTGGTCACCGAGGCCGGCGGCTATAAGCTCGTGCCGTGACGCGCCTTACTCATGACGATTGAAGACGAGATCGCGCTTCTGGAGCGGGTGCCGACCTTGCGCCGGCTCGGCGCCGGCGCGCTGCGCAGCCTGGCGATCGCCGCGGAATCGCTGTCGCTCGAGGCCGGCGAGGTGCTGTTCACCGCCGGCGATGTCGCCGACAGTGCCTTTGTGGTGCAGCACGGCTCGTTGGCGCTGCGACCGGAAAGCGGTAGCGACGCGGACGTGATTGCCGGTCCGGCAACCCTGCTCGGCGAAACGGCATTGCTCGCACCGACCAGACGGCCGGCGACCGCAACTGCCCGCGAGCCGGCGCACGTGTTGCGCGTCTCGCGCGCCACGTTTTTGAAGATCCTCGACAGCTACCCCGAAGCCGCGCAGCGCCTGCGCGAACTGCTCGCCTCGCGTGCCGATCAGTGGGCGCGCGAGATGGAGAATATCCGCGCCGCTTTGGCGCGCGGCCGGCCGCCGCTGTAGGCGGGTTCGCTCAACGCTTGGCGTCTACGGCAGTTCGCGAGCTGCGTCGTCCGGCAATCCGTAGCGATGCAAATCGGCGCCGTGCACGTCGAGCCATATTTTGGCGCGCTCGTGATCGGGGCAGAGCTTTTGCACGATGCGCCAGAACCGTGCCGAGTGGTTCATTTCCACAAGATGCGCCACTTCGTGCGCGGCGAGATAGCTGAGCACCATGCTTGGCGCCAGGATGAGCCGCCATGAGAACGACAGCACGCCGGTGCTCGAGCATGAGCCCCACCGGCTTGACTGGTCACGCACCGCGACCCGCTTGATTTCGACGCCGAGCTCTTTGGCGAAGTGGAGGCTTGCGGCGTCGAGATCGCGTTTGGCTTCACGGCGCATGAAATCGGTAATGCGGCGGTCGATGTGCGGGGCATTGCCGGCGACGTAGAGCAGGTGCTCGCCCGCGGTGTCGGCCTCGGTCCACACCGTGCCGCGCATGAGGCGGCGATGGACGATGCGATGCGGCACGCCGCGCAGCGGCACTATGACGCCATCCGCAAAGGGCGCGGCGCGCGGCAGTCGGCCGAGCCGCGCCGCAATCCAGGCGCCATGTTTCTGGGCGAAGTCGCGCGCCTCCTTGAAGGTGCCACGCGGCGGAATCGTCAGCACGACCTCGCGGGTCGCCGACTGAATGCGCAAGGTATAGCGGCGCGCCTGGCGATGCCGCCGCACGCGCACAAGATAGATTGACCGATCGAAGACGATCTGGATCGCCTGCGGCTCGCTTGGACGGCGGTAGAGCAGCGCGCGCTGCGGCATGGCCTGGTATCCCAAACTCCAACCCGGTGCGGATAGTGCCATATCCGTCAGGCCGTACACCCCCTTGCAGAGCGGAGAGGTGAAGGTACAGAATGTTGTGGGTAAGGCCGCGCATCCCCTCCAGATCGTGTAATTGTGAAACTGAATTTCAGTCCACTCTTTGACGGCCCAGCTGTCAGCAAAATTGACGCCGCGTGATTCCCAGAAGTGTGTGAGATTTCAGCCGCTTACGAGTAATCAAAGGGAGCAATTGCGCAGTTGAGCCGATCAAATCGGGCGTTTTGCCGGCTTGGCGGGATCGGCGATGAGCCCCGACAGCGCCGCCAAGCCGTAGCGATTACGCCGGCTGCAGCGAGTTGCCGTTGATACGGCGCTTGGCGAGTTTGGCGCGGGTGTCGCGGCTTGCTTGCGCCATGGAGAGGACGAAATCGGCGATGCGCGGCGCGATCTCGGCGTGGAAGCGCGAGCCGTTGAACACGCCGTAATGACCGACGCCCGGCTGCAGCCAATGCGCTTGGCGGTCGGCCGGAATATTGCTGCACAAATGATGCGCCGCTTCGGTCTGGCCGACGCCCGAAATGTCGTCGTGCTCGCCTTCGATCGTGAACAACGCCACATTGCGAATGCAGCGCGGATCGACGTGGCGGCCGCGATGCATCATCTCGCCATCCGGCAGCGCGTGGTGCACAAACACGGTCTCGACCGTCTGCAGGTAAAATTCCGCGGCGAGATCCATGACGGCGAGATACTCGTCGTAAAACTCCTTGTGCTTGGCCGCCGAGTCGCCGTCGCCGCGCACCAGATGCAGGAACAGCTGCTTGTGCGCCTCGATGTGGCGCTCGATGTTCATGCTCATGAAACCGTGCAACTGCAAAAAGCCCGGATAGACGTCGCGCATGAAGCCCGGATTGGGAAACGGCACCTTGGTGATGACGTGGCGCCGGAACCATTCGATGCCGCGCTCCTGCGCCAAGTCGTTCACCGCGGTGGGATTGACGCGGGTGTCGATCGGGCCGCCCATCAGCACCATGGATGTCGGCACGTAGGGATCGTCGTCCGCCTCCATCAGCGCAACAGCGGCCAGCACCGGCACGGACGGCTGGCACACCGCGATCACGTGGATGTCGCCGCCCAGCGCGTGCAGCATGGCGATGACGTAATCGATGTAGTCGTCGAGATCGAAGGGGCCTTCGCTGAGCGGCACCATCTTCGCGTCGACCCAATCGGTGATGTAGACGTCGTGGTTGGGCAGAAATGCCTCGACCGTGCCGCGCAGCAGCGTCGGGTAATGGCCGGACATCGGCGCGACGATCAACAGCCGCGGCTGCAGGCGCTGCGGCTTATGGACGAACACGCGTTCGAAATGGAGCAGACGGCAGAACGGGCGCTGCCAGACTACCTTTGGCACCACCGGCACGCGTTCGCCGCCGACCAGCGTCGAGGAGATACGCCATTCCGGCCGGCCATAGCGGCGCGTCGAGCGTTCGAACAGCTCGGCGGCCGCCGCGATCGTCCTGCCGTAGGGAGTGTAGGAGAGCGGATTGATGGGATTCTTGAAGAATAATCGGGTGACACCGGCCCAGGCCCGCGACGGGTTCAGCGCCGCGTGGCTCATCTCGTAGAACCAGTACAGCGGCGCCGACAGCGCGATACCGCTGCTGTCCGGCGCGGCTGGTGCGCCGCCGAACTCGCCAATCGCCATAGCTGACCCCTGCCCCTTGTGCTGCAGTGCAGCACCCTCGCTATCCTGTGTCATATTGCGATAGTAAAAGCAATTTTTTCATCATTGGTTTACGTATGGCGGAAGTCTGTTCCCCGCTATTCGCAGTGCACATAGCGCCCATTCGACTGCCGGTGAAACCTGGCCGCCCCTATTCGCCGGTCTGCATCAAGGAACCGTTGCGGCGGGCACTGCGCACCAGCGCCAGGAAGGCGAGCACGCCTGCGGCGAGCAGCACCGCGTTCAGCCCCAGCGCATCCAGCATCAGGTCGGAGCGGAAAACCTTATTGATCAAAAGCGCCCGCATGCCCTCGAAGACGTAAGTCGGCGGCAACAGCCAGGCGAGCGGCTGCAGCCAGGCCGGCAGCGTCGCCACCGGGTAGTACACGCAGGCCAGCGGCATGAACAAGAACATGATCGACCAGGCGAAGTTTTCGGCGCCCATGCCGTTACGCAAAATGAGGCCGGAGACGAAAATCCCGATCGCCCAGCTGGTCAGCATCAGGTTGAAGAAGAAGGCGACCAACGCGAGGCCGAGCGCATAGAGGTTGAAACCGAAGAAGGCGATCGCCAACAGCGTCACCGGCACGGCTCCGACCGACAGCCGCACCACGCTCATCACCATCAAGGCGGCGATGAACTCGAGCGGGCGCAACGGGCTCATCATCAGGTTGCCGATGTTGCGCGACCACATCTCCTCGAGAAACGAGATCGAGAAGCCGAGCTGGCCGCGGAACAGGATGTCCCACAGCAGCACGGCGCCGATGAAGGTGCCGCCGGCGCGGGCGAAAAAGCCCGCATTGGTCGCGATGTAGTATTGCAAAAAGCCCCAGGTCAGCATCTGCACCGTGGGCCAATAGACCAGGTCGAGCAGCCGCGGCCACGACGAGCGCAACAGATACCAGTAGCGCAGCATCATCGCGGCGACGCGGCGCGGCGAAAACGACAGCGCGGCTTCGGTCCATGCAGTCATTGCGCGGCCTCGCTTTGCGGCGTGCCGCGCGCCACGTCGAGAAACACCTCTTCGAGCGTGCGGCGGCCGTAGCGCGCCAAGAGCTTGGCCGGCGTATCGTCGTCCTCGATGCGGCCGCGCTTCATGATGATGACGCGGTCGCATAGCCGCTCGACCTCGGCCATGTTGTGCGAGGCGAGCAGCACGGTGGCGCGGCGCATCTCGGCATGACGTGCGAGATGGCCGCGCACCCAGTCGGCGGTGTCAGGATCGAGCGACGCGGTCGGCTCGTCGAGCAACAGCACGTCCGGATTGTTGATCAGCGACTTGGCCAGCGATACCCGCGTCTTCTGGCCGGCCGACAGCTTGCCGGTCGGGCGGTCGAGCAGCTCGGTCAGCTCGAGCTCGTGGCCAAGCTGCGCGATGCGCTCGCGCAAATCTTCCACGCCATAGAGCATGCCGAACACGGTGAGGTTCTGCCGCACCGAAAGGCGCATCGGCACTTCCACATAAGGGCTTTCGAAATTCATGCGGTGCAGCACGCGGTAGCGCTGCCGCGGCATCTCGGCGCCCAATACGGCGACTCGGCCCGAGGTCGGTGTCACCAGCCCCATGATGGTCGCGATGGTCGTGGTCTTGCCGGCGCCGTTGCCGCCAAGGAGGCCGGTGATCGAGCCGGGGACGAGGGTGAACGAGATGCCGTCCACCGCCGCGACGGTCTTATAGATTTTGACCAGGCGCTCGACGGCAATGGGCGGCGGGGACGACGCGGGCATAATGGGCGCAGATGTGGCGCGCGCCGCC
>JASHSE010000491.1 GCA_030036975.1 Xanthobacteraceae bacterium
GTTGGAAATAATGTGCGGGGATTTGTCTTACGTCGGTCGAGCGGTCTCTGCAAACGGCGCGCCGGGGGCGTGCGTGGTTGCGGTCGCTGGGCGTCGCACCGGCCGGTAGCCGGTCAGTCACCGTCGTCATTGCAGCTGCACATGGTCGTTGTCGCGGTCAGGTGGATTTTTTCGTGCGTGGCTACGGCGGTGGCCGCTGCTTTATTGGCCGGCTGCGCGGTCGGTCCCGATTTCCGCGCCCCCGTGGCGCCGGAGCTCACCCGCTATACCAGAGAGCCGCTGGCGTTGCGCACGTCTTCGGCTGCGGTGAGCGGCGGCGCGGCGCAGCATTTCGACCTCGGCCGCGACGTTCCGCTGCAATGGTGGAAGGTGTTCAAATCGCCGGCGCTCGAGGCGCTGGTCGCGCAGGCGCTGCAGAAAAACCCGACGGTGCAATCGGCGCTGGCCAGTCTGCGCGCGGCCAAGCAGGCGGTCTATGCCCAGGAGGGCAAGTACTTTCCGCTGGTCCAAGCCAATTTCAATCCGACCTACCAGCGGACTTCGGCGGCGATAGCGCCGGTGCCGGCCTCGGGCGCCCAGGTTTTCGAACTCGATACGGCGCAGCTCCAGGTGGCTTACACGTTCGACGTCTGGGGCCTCAACCGCCGCACCGTCGAATCGCTCATAGCCATGGCGGATACGCAGCGGTTCCAAACCGAAGCCGCGTATTTGACGCTCATCTCGAACATCGTGGTCGCCGCCGTCACTGAAGCTTCGCTGCGCGCCCAGATCGACGCCACCAACGGGCTCATCAAGACCAACCGCTCGATGGTCAATACGCTTCGGCAGCAGTTTGAAAAGGGCGCGGTGACGCGCGGCGATCTCGCGCTGCAGGAGGCCGCTCTGGCCCAAGAGGAGGCCACGTTGCCGCCGCTGCGCAAGGCGCTGCAGCAAAACCGCGATCTCATCGCCGCGCTCGCCGGCGGCTTTGCAAGCGACGGGCCGCGCGAGACGTTCAGGCTCGCCGATTTGCATTTACCGCACGATCTGCCGGTCAGCCTGCCGTCGCAACTGATCGAGCAGCGCCCCGACATCCGCGCCGCGCAAGAACAGCTCCACGCCGCCAGCGCGCAAATCGGCGTCGCCACCGCGAACATGCTGCCGAGCTTCACCATCAACGGCAATGTCGGTTACATGAACACGGCGCTCGCCGGTCTGCTCGCCCCGCAAAACCTGTTCTGGAACCTGGCTGGCAATGCCACGCAGACGGTATTCGACGGCGGCACGCTGTTTCACCTGCGCGAACAGGCCAAGGACAATTACCAGGCCGCGGCCTGGACCTATCGGAGCACGGTGGTCGGCGCGGTGCAGAACGTCAGCGACAGCTTGCGCGCGATACAGAACGACGCCGACGCGCTCAAGGCGGCGGACGCCTTCGAGCGCGCGGCCAATATCAGTTTCGAGCAGGCGCACCGCCAATTCCAGGAAGGCAGCGTCAATGTGCTCACTTTGCTTACATCGCAGCAGGCGTATCTGCAGGCGGAGATCCAGGTGGTCCAGGCACGCGCCGCCCGCCTGTCCGACAGCGCGGCTTTATTCCAGGCGCTCGGCGGCGGCTGGTGGAACCGCGCCGAGCCTTTCCAGGCCCAGATCGTCAACGTCAGCACCGGCGACATCCATACGGTCGACGAGCCGCCGCAAACGCACTAAGACGGAAGGCGCACCGGACCACGGTTTGCAATCGCCATGGACATTCTGAAAGCGACCGATTTCACCTTCCTCGGGCCGAAGACGGAAGGCAAGGTCCGCGATATCTATGATCTCGGCGACAAGCTCGTTCTCGTCACCACCGATCGGCATTCGTCCTTCGACCGCATCATCGCCAACGTTCCCTGGAAGGGCCAGGTGCTCAATCAGGTGAGCGCTTGGTGGTTTCAACGCACCAAGGACATCGTGCCCAACCACGTGCTGGCGATTCCGGATCCCAACGTCACGGTCGGATGCAAATGCACGCCGCTGCCGGTCGAGGCCGTGGTGCGCGGCTATCTCACCGGCGTCACCGACACCGCGGCGTGGACGCGCTATGCCGCCGGCGAGCGGCGCTTCGGCGGCATCGTGCTGGCGGACGGCATGCGCAAGAATCAGCAATTACCGCAGCCGATCTTCGACCCGACCACGAAGGAGGCCGCGCACGACCGCACGCTGACGCCGGAACAGATGATCGCCGAGGGTTTCGTCAGCCGCGCCCTGTTCGACCGCATCAAAGCGACGGCGCTCAGGCTGTTCGCCCGCGGGCAGGAGCTCGCCGCGCGCAACGGGCTCCTTCTGGTCGATACCAAATACGAGTTTGGCACCGACGGCTACGACAACCTGGTGCTGATCGACGAGATCCACACGCCGGATTCCTCGCGCTATTGGCAGCGCGATTCATATGCGGCGCGCTTTGCGGCCGGCGAGGAGCCGCAATATTTCGACAAGGAGTTTCTGCGGCTGTGGTTTCGCGACCACTGCGATCCGTATCGCGACGCCAGCTTGCCGCCGGCGCCGCCGGAGCTGGTGGCCGAGCTGTCGCACCGCTACATCGCCATGTACGAACAGATTACCGGAGCAAAATTCGTGCACGGCGCGACGCCGATCCTGGCGCGGATAGAACGGAATCTGAAAGCGTACGGTTTTTGACCGGCTCTTAGGCTACGCGGCGGCGATCGCGACCGATCTCGGCGCGCTGCAAGCTTCGCACGCCGGCACAAGCAGTATCCAATTCAAGAACGCCGCTGACCACAACGACGGCATGCGGATAATTAAAGCTTTCGAATTTGGCGTATTTCACGGCCTCGGTGCGGTTGACGAACAGGCCGCCACGTAACCCGCGTTGCTCCTGTGCAACCCAATGGCCCCTGCTGTCGCGTCCGATCATGAAAACCGGCGGTGACAGGCACGACGGAGGTTCGGCTGCTCGCTCGACTTGTTTCATGGCAATCCCCGGATAGTTCAATCATCCAGCTTGTGTCTCGCTCGCTTCGCGCTTCGACGTTGACGAGCTTCATGTGCACGCAGCCGCATATGAATTCGAGATGGCGCGACACGGTTTCTCATAAAGACCGCATAGTGTGGCGCGGGCGACGACGGGCTCCAGCCGGGCTCTTTATGAAATTCCTATAAAAACATACAAACTATCCACTCGAATTCCTATGCACGCGGTGGCACTTGATCTGCGCCAAACCAGCGGCCCGGCGCGCCTTTGAAGTCAATCAGGTTGCACCATTCGTTTGCGCTTCCGCCGGCATCAGGCCGCATATTTGACCGGAGGTTTTCCCATGTTGGACGTGATCATGTTGGCGATCGGCTTTGTCTTCTTCGCTGCGTCGATCGCCTACGTTTATGCCTGCGATCAACTTTGAGGACACCGCCATGATCGTTTTCGACTATTCGCTCGCCGGCCTCGTGACCGCGGGCCTTCTCATCTATCTGGTTTATGCGCTGCTCATGCCCGAGCGGCTCTGAGGGATAAACATCATGACCGCCATTGGTTGGGCCCAGATCGCGATCTTTTGCGTTATCATCATCGCGATCACGCCGGTTCTCGGCGCCTACATGACGCGCGTGTTCTCTGGCGAGCGTACGTTCCTGTCGCCGATCCTGCGGCCGGTCGAGGCCGCGATCTACAAGGTCGCCGGCGTCGACGAGCGGCACGAGCAACATGCCGTGACCTATACGGTCGGCATGCTGCTGTTTCACGGCGGCGGTTTTCTGATCTTGTATGTCCTGATGCGCGTGCAGCAATGGCTGCCGTTCAACCCGGCCGGGCAGAGCGCGGTGGCGCCGGATCTGTCGTTCAATACCGCGATGAGCTTCATCACCAACACCAACTGGCAGAACTACGGCGGCGAAAGCACGCTGTCGTACCTCGTGCAGATGCTGGGGCTGACGCATCAGAACTATCTGTCGGCGGCGACCGGCATCGTGCTGGCGATGGCGCTGATCCGCGGCTTCGCCCGGCATTCGGTGCGCACGGTCGGCAATTTCTGGGTCGATATCACCCGCTGCACCCTCTACATCCTCATCCCGATCTGCGTGCCCTACGCGCTGTTCCTGGTCTGGCAGGGCATGCCGCAGACGCTCGGCGCCTACGTCGATGCAACGACGCTGGAGGGCGCCAAGCAGACCATCGCGGTCGGCCCGGTGGCGTCGCAGGTCGCGATCAAGATGCTTGGCACCAACGGCGGCGGCTTCTTCAACGCCAATGCCGCCCATCCATTCGAGAATCCTACCGCGCTGTCCAACTTCGTGCAGATGATTTCCATCTTTGCGCTCGGAGCGGGGCTGACAAATGTGTTCGGCCGCATGGTCGGCAATCAGAAGCAGGGCTGGGCCATTTTCGCCGCCATGGGCATTCTGTTCATCGCCGGCGTGATCGTTTGCTACGCCGCGGAGGCGCATGGCAACGACGCGCTCAACGCGCTCGGCCTTACCGGCGGCAACATGGAGGGCAAGGAAGTCCGCTTCGGCATCGTCGCCTCTTCGCTGTTTGCCGTCGTGACGACCGCCGCGTCCTGCGGAGCGGTCAATGCGATGCATGATTCGCTCACCGCCATCGGCGGCATGGTTCCGCTCATCAACATGCAGCTCGGCGAGATCATTATCGGCGGCGTTGGCGCCGGCATGTACGGCATGCTGCTGTTCGTGATCATTGCGATCTTCGTCGCCGGCCTGATGGTAGGCCGCACGCCTGAATATGTCGGCAAAAAAATCGAGGCGAAAGAAGTCAAGATGGCGATGCTTGCCATTCTGGTTCTGCCGCTGATGTATCTTGGCTGGACGGCCGTGGCGATGCAGGTGCCCTCCGCCGTCGCCGCCATGGGCAATCCCGGGCCGCATGGCTTTACCGAAGTGCTGTACGCTTACGTCTCGCAAACGGCGA
>JASHSE010000492.1 GCA_030036975.1 Xanthobacteraceae bacterium
GGAAGCGGCCCTGCGCCAGATTCATGCGGGTGACGATCTTCCACAATTCCGAAGCCGGATCGTGGGCATGGGCCTGGTCCGGCTGGTCGGTGAGCAAAAGTTCGGCGACCATGCGGCGCGCGGATTGCGCGCGCTGGGTCTGCGTCTTCACCTTCATGCCCGGCGACGGGAAGCGGATGCAGCTTGCTGCCAGCACGCGCTCGCCCTCGATCTCGACCATGCAGACGCGGCAATTGCCGTCCGGCCGATAACCGGGCTGCGGCGAATAGCACAGATGCGGCAACTTGATGCCGAGCCGGCGCGCGGCGCGGAAGATCGTCTCGCCGTCGCGGATGTCGATCTCGCGATCGTCGATGGTGAACGTCTTGGCGGTCGCGGCGCCGCCCGCGCCCGCGGACTTATCGGCCGGCGCGGTGTGCGCCACGCCGGGCTTGCCTTCGCCGTACGTTGCGCCGCCGGCAGCGCCCTTTTGATCGTGCCCGTGGCCGACCGGTTTCTGTCCGTTACCATCGCTCATTTGCAAATCCCTTTTGGCGCAGCTCTCGATCACCACTGTCGCAGCGGCTGCGACAAATCGTCGGGAAAATATTTTAGCACACAGAGCAGCGGATTCGGCGCCGCCTGGCCGAGCCCGCAAATCGAGGCGTCGCGCATCAGCGTCGAGAGTTCTTCGAGCAGCGCCCTGTCCCAGGGCCCCGCCGCCATCAGCTTGGTCGCCTTCTCGGTGCCGACCCGGCACGGCGTGCACTGGCCGCAGCTCTCGCCTTCGAAGAACCTCAACAGATTCAACGCCGCTGCTTTCATATCGTCCTTATCGGACAGGATCACTACGGCGTGCGACCCGACGAAGCAGCCGTATTGTTCCAGGGTGCCGAAGTCTAGCGGGATATCGGCCATCGATGCCGGCAGGATGCCGCCGGAGGCGCCGCCGGGCAGATAGCCCTTGAAACTGTGGCCGTCCGCCATGCCGCCGCAAAACTCGTCGATGAGTTCGCGGGCCGTGACGCCGGCCGGTGCCAGCTTGACGCCCGGCTTTTTGACCCGGCCGGACACCGAAAAGCTGCGAAACCCCTTGCGCTCATGGCGGCCCTGCGAGCTGAACCAGGAGGCGCCCTTTTCGACGATGTCGCGCACCCAGAACAGCGTCTCGACGTTCTGTTCGAGCGTCGGGCGGCCGAACAGGCCGACTTGCGCCACGTAGGGCGGCCGATGCCGCGGCAGGCCGCGCTTGCCTTCGATCGACTCGATCATCGCGGATTCTTCGCCGCAGATATAGGCGCCGGCGCCGCGGCGCAGATGAATCTTGCTGTGCCGCGACAGCCCGGCCGCTTCGACCTTGGCGAGTTCCTGCGCCAGCAAGAGCCGCAGTTCCGGATATTCGTCGCGGATGTAAAGATACGTGGCGGCGGCCTCGACCACCCAGGCGGCGATCAGCATGCCTTCGATGAAGCGGTGTGGATCGCGTTCCAGGTAATAGCGATCCTTGAAGGTGCCGGGCTCACCCTCGTCGGCGTTGACGGCGAACAGCCGCGGCGCCGGTTCGGCGCGCACCAGCGACCATTTGCGGCCGGTCGGAAAGCCGGCGCCGCCGAGCCCACGCAGCCCGGCGTCGCTGACCGCCTTGATAATGTCGTCGCGCGTGCACGCGCCGCCGCTACAGGCTTTGAGCAAGTCGTAGCCGCCGGAGCGTACATACGCGTCAAACGGAGCCGGCGTGCCGTAAGCATGCGCGTGCGGCGGTGCGGCGGCCGCAGCGGCGACATGGGCGGTATCGGCCTGCATCACCTGCACATGACCAACGGCGCAGACCGGCGCGCGATCGCAGGCGCCCATGCAGGGCGCGCGCACGACGCGGACGGCGGCGCCGAGCCGCTTCGGCAGGTCTTGCAGCAGCTGTTCGGCGCCGGCCATGGCACAAGAGAGGGAATCGCATACGCGCACCGTCACGGCCGGCGGCGGGGTATCGCCCTCCTTCACCACATCGAAATGCGCGTAGAACGTCGCGACTTCGTAGACTTCGGCGAGCGCCAGCCGCATCTCCTGCGCCAAGGCGGCAAGATGCGCCGCCGACAAACACCCGTAGCGGTCCTGAATAAGATGCAGATGCTCGATCAACAGATCGCGCCGCCGTTCGCGCTCGCCCAGAAGCGCGCGCACGTCCGCCAGCGCCTGCGGATCGACCTGGCGGCCTTTCGGGGTTTTCGGCGGGCGTCGGCCGGCCCGCCCACGGCCGCCGGGCGGCAAGGTCGGCGGCTGCTCAAAGACGTTCATCTGTCCTCCGAAGGCTTAAAAGCCGCGCCCGCCATTATCCTGCAAGGCCCAGCGGCGCATTACTTGATAGAATAACACTATCAATGTGTTGACTATTCGCAAGTTTCTCGATCATTTGGTCGCACGATAGTGGGGCGAAGGGGCAGTGTGCAGTGCCGGATTGTGACGTGGTGCGGCTCCGGGGAATGGCGTGATCGACAAGCTTGAATTCCTGCTCGCGCTGGCCCGCGAGCGGCATTTTGCCAGGGCGGCCGAGGCTTGCGGTGTCACCCAGCCGACTCTCTCGGCAGGCGTCAAACAGCTCGAGGAGACCTTCGGGGTCCTGCTGGTCCATCGTGGCTCGCGCTTTCGCGATTTTACCCCGGAGGGCGAACGCGTGCTCAGCTGGGCGCGCCGCATCGTCGGCGATGCCCGCGCCATGCGCGAGGAGGTCCACGCTCTCAAGCACGGCCTCAACGGACGGCTGCGCATCGCCGCCGTTCCGACCGCGCTCGCCATGGTCGAAAGGGTGACCACGCCGTTCCGCGAACGCCACCCGAATGTGCAATTCACCGTGCTGTCACGCAATTCAGGCGAGCTTCTGCGGCTTCTGGACAATCTCGAAATCGACGCCGGCATCACCTACCTCGACAATGAACCACTTGGCCGCGTTGCGACGATTCCGCTTTATCGCGAACGCTACCGTCTGTTGATCTCGGCCGATGCTCCGCTCGGCAACCGCGACCAGGTGACCTGGGCGGAAGTGGCCCAGGTGCCGCTGTGCCTGCTGACCCCAGACACGCAGAACCGCCGTATCATCGACCGCCTGTTGCGCGAGGCCGGCGGCGATCCGCAGGCGAGTCTGGAATCGAACGCGATGATTCTGCTCTATGCCCACGTCCGCACCGGACGGTGGGCCAGCATCATGCCGGCGCGGCTTGCTGCGACACTCGGTCTCACCGAGGTGCTGCGCGCCGTTCCGATCGTCGAGCCGGAGGCAAGTCATACGATCGGGCTCGTGGTGCCGGCACGGGAGCCGATGACACCGCTCACCTCCGCCCTGGCCGACGAAACCCGCCGCGTCGCGCCTTCACTCGCCGATTAGCCAATAATTCCGCTAAATCCGCATACGGCGGCCCCTTCGCCGCTGCATTCGGCGGTGCTCGAAAGATTGCGCTCATGGCCGCTGCAACGTGACGGCTGCCGCCACGCCGCTCGTCGGAATAAAGTGCATAGCCCTTCGCTATGGTGGGATACGAACCTTCTATTTACGTGGTTGAGTGCTTCCCAAACCGGCTCTCGACTTGTACCTTTTGCCACCTTGCATAACAATCGCCCAAACGGCACACGTAGACCAACGTCGGCCACACGGCGAGAGGGGAGAACCGCGCAATGAGCTTTCTTGATCGCAGCAACACGATTGCCGGGCCCGGCTTCAGCCGGTGGATGGTCCCGCCCGCCGCACTGTGCGTGCATCTGTGCATCGGCCAGGCTTACGCGTTCAGCGTATTCAACCTGCCGATGACAAAACTGATCGGCATCTCAAAATCGGCGCCGGGCGACTGGAATCTTCCCGAATTGGGCTGGATCTTCTCGATCGGGATTTTCGTGCTGGGCTTCTCGGCCGCCATCTTTGGCCGTTGGGTCGAGGAAGGCGGACCGCGCCGGGCGATGTTTACCGCCGCGCTGTGCTGGGCCATCGGCTTCTTCATCTCGGCGTTCGGCGTCTACATCCACAATCTATGGGTCATCTATTTCGGCTACGGCCTGGTCGGCGGCTGCGGCCTCGGCATCGGCTACATCTCGCCGGTTTCGACGCTGATCAAGTGGTTCCCCGACCGACCCGGCATGGCGACCGGCATGGCCATTATGGGCTTCGGCGGCGGCGCGTTCATCGCCTCGCCGCTCTCAGTCTGGCTCATGCAGAAGTTCTCGACACCAACGCACGTCGGCGTGGCCCAGACGTTCATCGTCATGGGCGCGATCTATTTCGTGTTCATGATGGTCGGCGCATTTATCGTACGGGTGCCCGCGCCAGGCTGGAAGCCAGCCGGTTATACGCCGCCCATCCAGGCGACGAAGCTGATCACGACCAACGACGTGTTCGTCTACGACGCGCTGAAGACGCCGCAGTTCTGGCTGATCTGGTGGGTGCTCTGCCTGAACGTGACCGCCGGCATCGGCGTGATCGGGCAGGCCTCAGCCATGAGCCAGGAAATGTTCCCCGGCAAGGTCACGGTCGTTGCCGCGGCGGGCTTCGTCGGCCTCATGAGCCTGTTCAACATGGGCGGCCGGTTCTGCTGGGCCAGCATCTCCGACTATATCGGGCGCAAGAACACGTACTTCGTGTTCATGGTGCTCGGCTTCGTGCTCTACTGCACAGTGCCCACCATGGGCGCGATCGGCAGCGTGACCGGCTTCGTACTCTGCTTCCTCATCATCATCAGCATGTATGGCGGCGGCTTCTCCACCGTGCCGGCGTATCTGAAAGACATGTTCGGCACCCGCTATGTCGGCGCCATCCACGGCTGGCTGATCACCGCCTGGTCGATGGCCGGCATTTTCGGGCCGGTGCTGGTGAACTACATCCGCCAGTACAACGTCACGCACGGCGTGCCGAAAGCGGATGCCTACAATGTGACGATGTACATCATGGCCGGCCTCCTAGTGATCGGCTTCATCTGCAATCTGCTGGTGAAGGCCGTCGATCGCCGCTATCACATGCGATCGGAGACGGAAGCCGAATCGTCGAAGTTGGCCACCGCGGGCCAGCCGGCTTAGGGAGGGAGCAACATGGCAAACGAAAATCAACAAGGCACGAAGACTTGGCAGTTGGCGCTGGCCTGGGCGTGGGTCGGCATCCCGCTGACGCTGGGCGTCATTCAGACGCTCATCAACTCGATGAAGCTGTTTCAGTAGCCGCTTCACCTCGGCAACGACAAACGGCGCGGCCGCACGGGCCGCGCCGTTTTCGTTTGGGCAGCGACCATTGCAACGCTCGCCGAATCGCATATATGAGGCGGCACTGATGATAGACGGGGATGGAGTTCCGCGAAACCGCTCGTCCGAGCTGATGAACCCCTACCGCTGAACCATAGCGGTGGGGTTTTTTGCGACCCGCCCCACTGGGACATCAGTCAAACTGTTTGGATGTCATCATCCGCGCATGCGGATGATCCAGTAATCACCAGTATGGCAGCGTATACTGGATGGTTCGCTGTCGCGGACCATGACAATCAAGAGTAAACGTGGCGCTACGCCACTTTTTCCTTCAGATGCGGGAACATGGCAGTGAGCGCTTCCTGATCCATTTCGGTCTTGAAGGTGTGACGGTTCTTGAGCGTCTGCGCACGCGCCGCCGCCGGGCGGGCGCTGATCTCGTCGGTGAGGCGCTTCAAATTCTTGAACTTGTCCCAGGCGCCGTCGCCGAGCACGTTCGGCAGGAGCCGCGCCCAGCCCCACACGTTCATGTCGACGATGGTATAGCTGTCGCCCAGCATGTATTTCCGCTTGCCGAGCCGCGCATCGAGTATGCCGGCGTGGCGGCGTGCCTCGAAGGCGTAGCGGTTGATGGCATAGGGCAGCTTTTCCGGCGCGTAATTGCGGAAGTGCACCGACTGGCCGAAATACGGGCCGACGCCCGAAGACACGAAGAACATCCAGGACAACAGCTCGCCGCGCGCCTTGTCGGTCTTCGCCGGCAGAAACTTGCCGGTCTTTTCGGCGAGATAGAGCAGGATCGCGCTCGAATCGAACACCACGACGTCGCCGTCGACGATCGCCGGTACCTTGGCGTTCGGATTGATCGCCAAGAACTCCGGCTTGTGCTGGTCGCCCTTGCGGGTATCGACCGGAATCGGATCGTAGGGCAGGCCGGCTTCTTCGAGGAACAGCGCGATCTTGGTCGGGTTCGGCGCGCCGCTGTAATAAAACTTGAGCATAGTTTGCATCCTTCCTGGGAGTTCATCGTGCTGGCAGACGGCGCCAGTAGACAACAATTGGTCACGTTCCGGCTTTTTGACAAGGCCGCCTTTTGTCGGGAATCGACGGCTGGTTTTTATTTCAATGACGCGCTAGTCGTTGACAGAAAGCACCATGATCGGGTCTTCGATCGCTTCGGGCGCGATCTCCTGAATGAGCGGCAGCACCGCGGTGCCGATGGCGAAGAACTCGATGACGTGGGTCTGCCAGCCGTGACTGCCTTCGTGAATTTCGACGCCGACGACGCCTTCGGCTTTGGCGTTCGCGGCCTCGTATTGCATGCGCTCGATGGCAATCTCGCGCGCTTCGTACATGGCGGAGGTGAAATTCTCGAGCTCGACGTTGCGGGCGACCGAGCCAAGTCCCGAAAGCATGCCGCGATGCGCCACGTGATACACGCAACTGCCCATCACCATCTCGACCGGGCGGTATCCTGAATGCAAGAGCGACCAGAAGTCCTGCCCGGACAGGTCGGAGGTGAACGGCCCGCCGTCGTGGGCGCGGAATCCCTTATGGCCCTCGGCATGCACCACCCCGGTGCCGATGGCGATGAATTCCAGCAAATGGGCGTCCCACTCCAGCCGCTTGATCGTCAACTTGACGCCGACGATGCCGTCGGCCTGCATCGCGGTCGCTTCGGCGCGCATGCGGCTCATTGCCAGCTCGCGGGCGTGATACATCGCCTTGGACAGAACATCGAGCTCCTGGTTCTTGCTCCAGCTGCCGTACTGGATGCCGACGTGATAGACACAGGTGCCGACGCACAGCCCGATCGGCTCGAATCCGGCCTTGCGCACCAGCAGAAATTCGTTGACCGAAAAATCGGAGGTGAAAACGCCGGTCGAATGCACCGAGCTGCGCAAGCCCTTCAGACGTTCGGCAGCGTGAACGGGAATCTGCGTTGCCATGTCAAATGGCTCCCTCGGCTTCATTGGACGCGTAGGATTGGTGATGCCGCTTGGTGCCGGTCAGCGGCGTGCCACCGGCATGAGTATCCACGACGATCTTGATATTGTGCGGGAAGGTTGCGTTGCGCCGCGCGTCGACCGTCGTTGCGACCACGATATGTCGCGCCAGAAATTGCTTTCTGCCGTTCTGCTCGCCACCGTCGATAAGTTGGCTGAAATTCAGATGGGCCAGAACGCCGTTGCCCTGGGCCCGGGCGTGCGAGCGCAGATTCTGGTGGGCCTGTTGGCGCACCAACTCCCACAACTGGCTCAGGTCCCGCCACTCGACATTTCCCATCCAGCGCCCTTGCGTATTGCCGGGCCACAGGCCTAGCCATTCATAATGGGCGCCGATGGCGATGCCCGTCGGCACGACGTCGGCCTCCAGCAACTTGACGAATTCCAGCGCCGGCACGGTGGCGACGATCGGGTCATTGCTCGGCGGCAGGCCCTCGACGTAAACCGCGGTGCCGACCAGCGTGAAATCCATGCTGTTTGCGACGCCCAACGCAATCGTGCGCATCTTGACGTCGAGCACGGCGTTGGCGCCGGCAACCCGGGCTTCCTCGCGGAGCCGGCGCAGCGCCTGCTCCCAGCCCTGGGCATGGCCTTCCGTCCACGACCAGCCGTAGTGCAGCCAACAGGTGGCAGAGACGGCGGCAATCGGCCGCAAGCCATGGGACCGTACGATGGAGAGCTCGGCGGGCGTCAGCGTCGCGACCCAGGGCAACGTGCCGTTTCGCACAGCTTCGAGCCGCGTCTTGATCGAGCCTGGCACGTCGCCGCTCTTCAGGCACTTTTGAATATCGGCGATGCGCGCGTCGTGGGCGGCGCGCCGCGCCAGCTCTTCGGGGCTCGGTCCCTTAAGGAAATCGAACAGGCCCATTCAGCTCGCCATGAAATCGGTGAGCGACCGGCTCAGCACCTGAGCATGTTCGCTGGCTTTTTTGGTCTCTTCCCCGAGCCGCACGAACCATTCGGCGGGGTCGACATTTTTGGTGTTCAGCGCGATGCCGCGGACTACCATGGCGATGGTCGCCTTCAGCCGGCCGCCGTCCAGTGCCAGATTATATCTGTTCTCGCCAAGCTCGACGGTGACGCCGGTAACCTTCGCGGCGCCGGAGAAGAAGCCGCGGCTTTCCTGGACCGTCACCAGTTCCGGCATCGCCTCTTTGAGCCGCAGCGCGAACGCCTTCAGATTGCTTTCGGCATCGGCCTTGAAACGGCGGAACCAGGCAGCCTGGGTGTCGAAATCCATGGTGCAGCTCACTTCTGTATCGCCGCCGCGTTCACGCCCTGCATGCCGCGAACGAGCCGGTCGCGAATCGCGGCGAGTTTGGCCTCGCGTTCGCGATCGCCGGCCGCAACCTCGCGCTCGATCTCGATCACCTCGTGCATGGTCTTGATCGTCTGATCCGCCACCTGCGCCAGCACATCGATGTTGCGCTGGTCGCCGCCGAGGCTGCGCGCGGCGCTGGTCGCGGCCTCATGCGCGCCCTTCGAGGCGAGCAGCGTGACCTGCCGCGCCGCGTCGTCGAGTTTCTCCGCCTCGTCGGCGGCCCGTCTGATGTCGACCTGAACCACGGCCTGGCTTGCCACCGCCATCAGGCGCGGGATCACCACCAG
>JASHSE010000493.1 GCA_030036975.1 Xanthobacteraceae bacterium
GCACCAGCGTCGACAGCGCGTCGACGAAGCCCGGCCAGTAATTCATGCCGCTGTCGCGGCGGAAGCGGGAGAGCGCCATACGGCTTATCTCGGTCTCTGTTCGTCGCCGGTGCGACGCTTATTGCTGACTAACCACCTCAGGATAAGGTCAACATCTAGCGCCGTTGGCATTAAGGTCGCTTCGCTCCTCGCAACGACGGCATAGCAATTACCGGTCGACGGTCTCGCGCGCCAACATCTCCATGAAGCGGCGCAGGTCGCGGTTGAGCTTGGACTGCTCGTCGGCCCAGTCGCGGATCATCTGCTGCTCGGTGCGCATGTGGTGGACGAGGCCCTGGATCGCTTCGGCGAGGTTGGCCATCGCCGCGGTGGTGGCCTTGTTCGAGCCGACGTCGCCGACCGCCTGGCGCAGCCGCTCCATGGCGTTGAGCGTGCCGGCGGCGAGCGCGGCGCTGCCATTGCCGGCCGGCGCGCCGAGATCCTGCACATTGGTGGCGAGCCAGTCTTCGAAGCTGGTGTAGAAGCGGTTCTGGGCCTGGCTGGTCTGCAGATCGAGGAAGCCGAGAATGAGCGAGCCGGCGAGGCCGAACAGCGACGACGAAAACGAGATGCCCATGCCGCCGAGCGGCGCCGACAGGCCTTCCTTGAGCGCCTCGAACACCGAATCGGCATCGCCGCCGACCTTCAGGCTGTTGATGATGCTGCCGACCGAGCCGACGGTCTCGATCAGGCCCCAGAACGTGCCAAGGAGGCCGAGGAACACCAGGAGCCCGGTCAGGTAGCGCGAAATGTCGCGCGCCTCGTCGAGCCGCGTCGCCAGCGAATCGAGAAAGGCGCGCATGGTCTGCGTCGAGATGGCAACGCGGTCGGCGCGCTCGCTGCCCAAAATGGCGGCGATCGGGGCCAACAGCGACGGCGCCTTCTTGGCCGCCGATTGCGGGTCGGCGCGGTAGCGGTTGAGCCAGCCGACTTCGGAAAACAGCCGGATCACCTGGTGGAACGACAGGATGATGCCGAGCAGCAGCACGAAGACGATCAGGCCGTTCAGCCACGGATTGGCGAAGAACGCCTGAAAAATCTGGCGCTGCAGCACGAAGGCGATGAGCCCGCACAGCACCACGAACACCAGCATCCGGACGAGAAAGATGCGGGGCGAGGGGAGCTTTTGCACTTGCTCGAGATCGGTCGTCGTCATCGGCTCAAAAGGCTAAAGGATTCGGCCCCATATGGCCAATACGCCCAATATGGCACAGGACGGATCGGAACGCATTCCCGCCGCTCGCTGCCGCCGTGCCGGCGCTTGCACCATTTACCCTCGGGCCGGTGCCGCACACCTGACCCCGCCATTTCGCCAACCCTGTGAGCGTCTTTGCGGCAGGCTGATGGCGAGACGCCGCGCCGGCGCCGCGCAACGCAAAGTTAATTCGCGTCATCCCAGCTCTATCCCGGCTCCGGCCGTTTACTACGTCCGCTCGTCCCCGCGAAGGCGGGGACCCAGTTCTGGATTCCCGCTTGCGCGGGAATGAGCGGATTTGATCGCAGCGTCATCGAGTTCCGCGTCGGCCTGCTTGGCCGCCTCCCGTAAAAGCCGCAGCAGCTCGCGGTGCATGGTGTCGTTGCCGGCGACGACGTGGCCCTTGGCGATGATGGCATCGCCGCCATCGGCATCGGAGACGAAGCCGCCGGCTTCGCGCACCAGCAATATGCCGGCGGCGAGATCCCAGGGCGACAGGTTGCGCTCCCAATAGGCGTCGAGCCGGCCGGCCGCCACCCAGGCGAGGTCGAGGCTGGCGGAGCCGTAGCGGCGCAGCCCCGCGAAATGGCGCTGCGCGGCGGCGATCTCGTAGCGCGAGGCCCGCAAGTGCTCGGCGCTGCCGCGGCCGTAATGCGGCAGGCCGCAGCCGACCACCGCATCGCCGAGGCGGCGCCGCGCCGCGACGCGGATGCGCTGGTCGTTGAGGAACGCGCCCTTGCCGCGCTCGGCGACGTAAAGCTCGTCATTGGCCGGGTTGTAGGTGACCGCGGCGACGATGGCGCCGGCGCGCTCGAGCGCGATCGACACCGCGAAATGCGGGATGCCGTGCAGAAAATTGGTGGTGCCGTCGAGCGGGTCGACGATCCAGCGGTGGGTCTGGTCGGTGCCCGCGCGCGCGCCGCCTTCCTCGCCGAGAAAGCCGTAGCCCGGCCGCGCCTTGGCCAGCTCCTCGCGCACGATCTCCTCGGCGCGGCGGTCGGCGGCGGTGACGAAATTGCCCGGCCCCTTGAGCGAGACCTGCAGCTTTTCGACCTCGCCGAGATCGCGCTTGAGCGCGCGCCCGGCGCGGTGCGCCGCCTTGATCATGACGTTGAGTACGGCCGAATGCAGCATCGCGTCCTGCGGTAAGCGTTCGGTGCGGCCCGGGTCAAGCGCGGCTCACTTGATCACCTCCCCCTGGGAGGGGGGAGGTCGTCGCGCGAAGCGCGGCGGGTAGGGGTGACGGCCGCAACGCTCTCGCAGGCGCTTCTGCCGCGCACCCCACCCCGCGCGCCTGCGGCGCGCGACCCTCCCCCTGCAGGGGAGGGTGAAGCAAGTAGCCCGGATTGAGCGAAGCGAAATCCGGCGGACGGCGATAGAGGCTACGGCGTTGAACCCGGGTTTCGCTGCGCTCAACCCGGGTTACGAAACTGCGCCATCGTTCATCGGCGTTTTTGCCGCAACGTGCCTTCGCGATAAAGCCAGGTTTCGGTTCTGCCATCCTCG
>JASHSE010000052.1 GCA_030036975.1 Xanthobacteraceae bacterium
GTTGAGCGCGCCGGCAGCGCCGGCGCCGACCGTGATGCACAACAGCGCAACCAAGCCGATCACCGGATGCACGTGGCCGGGCGCCACCACGAGTCCGACCAGGGCCGTGAACACCACGAGCGACATCACCCGCGGCTTCATCAGTTCGATGTAGTCGCCGACACCCGCGATCGAGGGCTCGGCGCGTGCCAGCGTGACGCTCATCGGACTAACGGCAGCGTGTCATATGTGTGGAACGGCGGCGGCGACGGCAGCGTCCACTCCAGCGTGGTGGCGCCGACGCCCCACGGATTGGCGCTGGCCCGCTCCTTGCGCAGGAACGCTTGCAGGACGCCGTAGAAGAATATCAGCGCGCCGAAGCCGGAGATGTAGGCGCCGATCGACGAGATGAAGTTCCAGTCCGCATACGCGGCCGGGTAATCGGCGATGCGCCGCGGCATGCCGGCCATGCCCAGGAAGTGCTGCGGGAAGAACGCGACGTTGACGCCGACGAACGTCACCCAGAAGTGCAGCTTGCCGATGGTCTCGCTGTACATGTAGCCGGTGATCTTCGGGAACCAGTAGTACCAGCCGCCGAAAATGGCGAAGATTGCCGCAATCGCCATCACATAGTGGAAGTGGGCGACCACGTAGTAGGTCCCGTGCAGATAGCGATCGACGCCGGCATTGGCCAGCACCACGCCGGTGACGCCGCCGATGGTGAACAGGAAGATGAAGCCGACCGCCCACAGCATCGGCGTCTTGAACTCGATCGAGCCGCCCCACATGGTGGCGATCCAGGAGAACACCTTCACCCCGGTCGGCACCGCGATCACCATGGTGGCGGCGATGAAGTAGGCCTGCACGGAGGCCGACATGCCGACGTTGTACATGTGGTGGGCCCAGACCACGAAGCCGATGCCGCCGATCGCAACCATGGCGTAGGCCATGCCCAGATAGCCGAACACCGGCTTCTTCGAGAACGTCGCCACGATCTGGCTGATGATGCCGAAGCCGGGCAGGATCAGGATGTAGACTTCGGGATGGCCGAAGAACCAGAACAGGTGCTGGAACAGCAGCGGATCGCCGCCGCCCTGCGGGTCGAAGAAGGTGGTGCCGAAATTACGGTCGGTGAGCAGCATGGTGATGGCGCCGGCCAGGACCGGCAGCGACAGCAACAGCAGAAACACCGTGACCAGCTCGGCCCAGACGAACAGCGGCATCTTGTGCATGGTCATGCCGGGCGCGCGCATGTTGAAGATCGTGGTGATGAAATTGATGGCGCCGAGAATCGACGAGGCGCCGGCGAGGTGGATCGACAGAATGACGAAATCCATCGCCGGCCCGGGATGGCCGGAGGTCGACAGCGGCGCGTACAGCGTCCAGCCGGTGCCGGCGCCGTAGGTGCCCGGCTCACCGCCGAAGAACAGCGAGGCCATCATCAGGGCGAAGGAGGCCGGCAACAGCCAGAACGAGATGTTGTTCATGCGCGGGAACGCCATGTCGGGCGCGCCGATCATGATCGGGATCATCCAATTGCCGAAGCCGCCGATCATCGACGGCATGAGCACGAAGAAGATCATGATCAGCCCGTGCTCGGTGACGGTCACATCGTAGTAGTGCGTCTCGTGAAAGATCTGCAGGCCGGGATACATCAGCTCGGCCCGGATCAGCATCGAGGCGATGCCGCCAATGATGCCGGCGACCATCGCGAACACCAGGTACATGGTCCCGATGTCCTTGTGGTTGGTCGAATAAAGGTAGCGGCGCCAGCCGTGCGGGATCGCGTGCCCGTTGTCGTCGCCATGTGCCGCCGCCGCATCATGTGCCGCATAGTTGATCGTAGACATCGCAGTTCCTTCGTTACCGGTGCGCCTTATCGGCTTGTTAGCATCATTGCCGCGTGTTCACCGCCGCACCGGGCCGGCCGCCGCCAATGCGGTCGGCGGCGCCGGCTGTTCGGCGGCATATTTCTGTTTGGCCGCGGCGGCCCATTTGGTGAAGTCCTCGTCGCTCACCACGCGCACGGCGATCGGCATGAACGAATGATCGACACCGCACAGTTCGGAGCACTGGCCGTAATACATGCCTTCGCGCGTCGCCTTGAACCAGGTATCGTTGATGCGGCCCGGAACAGCGTCGATGCGGATGCCGAACGACGGCACCGTGAACGAGTGAATGACGTCGGCGCCGGTCACCAGCACGTGCACGACCTTGTTGACCGGCACCACCATCTCGTTGTCAACGGTAAGCAGCCGCGGTTGCCCCGGCTTGAGGTCCTTGTCGGCGACCACGGTCGAATCGAATTCGAAATTGCCGTTGTCCGGATAGCTGTAGCTCCACAGCCATTGCTTGCCGGTGGCCTTGATGGTCAGATCGGGCTTCGGCACGTCGAGCTGGACGAACAAGAGCCGGAACGACGGCACCGCGATCAGCAGCAGGATCACGACCGGCACGATGGTCCAGATGACCTCGAGCGGCGTGTTGTGCGTGGTGCGCGAGGGTACCGGATGGGTCCGCGCATTGAAGCGCACGATGATGATGGCGAGCAGCACAAGCACAAACGCCGCGATCGCCGTGGTGATCCAGAACAGGAAGGTGTTGAAGCCGTAGATGTCGTGGCCAACCGGCGTCACCGGAGTTTGCATGCCGATCTGCCACGGCGCCGGCTGGCCAATGACGTCGGCAAGCGCCGCGCTTGCGCCGGCAAGCGGAGCCGCCGCCGTTGCCGCAATGGCGGCCAAGGGGGAGAACAAGGGTAAGAACACCTTCATCTGTCTCTTTGGCTCCCTGTTTTGATCTGGGCCATGACCGCCCGCGGAGAGCGCGATTGCGTTCGGCGCGGACGATGACAGCCAGCCTGCGCTCGGCCCGTTCGATCCTCCTTGACGCGGAGGCCGTCGAGGCGCCGACGGGTTCGTTCCCTTGCAGGCGTCGGCGGGATTGGGGGAATCCCGGTCCCTCAAACCACAAATCTCGGCCTGCCGCAATGCACTCATCGCCGCTGCCGCACTGTCGGTCGGGCGGCCCGCGATACCGCGTCGCATGCCTCCGCAATAGCGAGGTCCGGCGCGACCTTGGGCTGGCCACAATGGCGTGGTTTGAGAGCTTGACACCGTTTGGTCGCGATGTACGCAGGCGCCCGGCAAGCTGGCGCGCCGGTGATTCGGCGACCGCACGGCCTGGCGGGGCGGCTCAAGGCGGCTTAGGCGGCTGTGAGGGGACATGACATCATGGCGATAGGCGATCGCGCGCAGCGGCTGCGGATTGCGCTGTGGCGCGCGGCATCCGGCCTTGCCGCAGCTCTTGCCGCAGCGGCCGTCCTGTTCGGCGTGTCGGTCGGAGCGTGCGGCAGCGCGGCCGCGCAGGGCGTGGTGCGTTCGGTCTATGGCGACTGGCAGATCCGCTGCGAAACGCCGCCCGGCGCGCAGAGCGAGCAGTGCGCGCTGATGCAAAGCGTGACCGCGGAAGACCGGCCCAATGTCGGGCTGACGGTGATCGTGCTCAAGACCGCCGATCAGAAGGCCCGCGTGATGCGCGTGGTCGCGCCGCTCGGCGTGATGCTGCCGTCCGGCCTGGGGCTGAAGATCGACAATGCCGACGTCGGCCGCGCCGGCTTCGTCAAATGCCTGCCGAACGGCTGCATCGCCGAGGTGGTGATGGACGACACGCTGCTCAACAAGCTGCGCAACGGCCACACCTCGACTTTCATCATCTTCCAGTCGCCCGAGGAAGGCATCGGCTTTCCCATGAGCCTGAAGGGTTTCGGCGAGGGCTACGACAAATTGCCATAGCGCCAGCCTTGTTCATGTTCACCTCATCCTGAGGTGCTCGGCGCGCAGCGCCGAGCCTCGAAGGATGCAGGCCGAGGCGCACCGAAATCGGGCTTGCCCGATTTCGGCATGTTTATTGTCCAGATCGGCTATAGCCGATCTGGATGCCTACATCCTTCGAGGCTCGCTTCGCTCGCGCCTCAGGATGAGGTGAACCGGAGCGGCAGCGCCTGCGCGAGCACGTCGCGGCGGCCGCGCGACGCGCGATTGACGCGCCGCCTCCTACGCGTAGGCTCGACCGCGCATGCTTTAAGGACAAGCCCATGCGCGTCAGTCATAAAGCCGTCGCCGCCGCCATACTGTTTGCCGCCGGCCTGACGCCGGCCGCGGCGCAGAACGCGGCCTTCTATCCGAACCATCCGGTCATGCTGATCGTGCCTTA
>JASHSE010000494.1 GCA_030036975.1 Xanthobacteraceae bacterium
CCGGCTTGCGCGATCTCGTTAAGCACCCGTTGCCGATATGGCCACGGCGAGCCCATGTACAGCACGCCGTCGTACCGGATCGGCGGCGCAGCGGCCTCGTCGCGCGGCGGCACGATGGCGCCAAATCCCAGCCGCAATGTTTTGATGCCGCGCTCCTGAAAATATTTTACGTGATCGGCGGCCGCGTAGCAGACGAGATCCATGAACCGGCTGGAGCGGATCGAACGGTACCACTGCGACAGCATGTCGACGTGGTACAGTACCAATTTCGCGCCAAGCTTGCGGAAATGAATGAGCGTTTCGTCTTCCAGCACGTCATCAAGCGCCACCAGAAAAATCAGATCGAGGCCGCCGCCCGCCGCCATGTCGGACGCGACCTTGCGCCAACGGGCGTTGCGCTCGCGATGCTCGCGTTCGCCGGCGGCATCCCAGCCGCGGCCCATGGTCGAGCCGAACTGCTCGACCGCGACCGTGGCGCCGGTCAGGCGCCAGCCTGCCGCAAGATGCGCATGCATCCACGAAGTGTCGCAGATGATGAGCAGCACGCGACAAATGGTCTTCATCAAAGAACCGCTCCGTGCAGCAGCTCTTGGTAGAGCGCTTCATATTGCGGCACCACCGCTGCTGCAGAGAACGCTTGCTCGGCGCGCATCCGGCACGCGCCGCGGTCGATCGCGCCAAGTTCGGTAACGGCGCGACAACCGTCCTCCACGTCGTGAATGAAATATCCCTCGACCCCGTGGCGAACGATCTCCGGCAGCGCGCCGCGCGGGCAAGTGATCACCGGCGTGCCGCAGGCTAAGGCTTCAGCGAACACGATGCCGAAAGGCTCGTCCCACTGGATCGGCACGATCATGGCGGCAGATGAACCGAGCAGTTCGTTCTTCGCCTTGTCGTCCACCGGGCCGACATACTCGATGCCGTTCCTGCCCAGTTGCGGCCCGATGACTTCATCCCAATACTCGCGCTCGGCGCCTTGTTCGGCGTAATTGCCTGCAAGTACCAGCCGCCGTCCGGTCTTCCTGGCCACCGCAATTGCGAGATGGGCGCCCTTTATCGGCTCGATACGGCTCAAAAACACCAGCGGCGCATCAGCCGCCACGCGCGGCTGGAATCGATAAGAGTCCGTATCGACAAAATTCGGAATGGCGCGCCAAGTGCCGCCCGATTTGGCGCCCATCACCGCTATGAAGCGGCTGCAGCCGGTGAACATCAGGGAGCGGCCTGCAACGGCCGCCGCAAGCGATATTTGCCGGCCGCCAGTGAACCGCTGATAGGACATCAGTTTTGGCATACGGGATGCGAGGAGCGGGACGAGATACAGCAAGCGCGAAAAGCTATGCACAATGGACGGCTCAAATCGCTGGACCGCCTTACGTAGAGTGAGCGCATTCAAGAGATGAGCCGCAGCCGAGCTGGGCGGAGCGTGCGGCCAGGCCATGAAGAAGTCGGCGGCCGCAGACGAGTCCCGATGTGCGATCAAGCCCACTTCGTGGCCACCGCTTCGCAACGCTGCGATGAGACCCGCAACTATTCTCTCGATGCCGCCATACAACGTCGGCGGCACAGGCAAAAATGGATCGACCGGAAGGAGGATTTTCATTATTTAGCCGTTTGCACGCGGGACTCGTCTTGCAAGCCGTGCGTGCGGGCCGGAAAAACCTTCACAGCAGCAGCGAATGTCAGGTCATGCCTGCCAACGCTTATCGGCTCGGAGGTAACTATCCTTCGGCACAAACATCAAATCGGCTTGCCAAAGGGCCGAGTCCAGAGGACGGCGATGCAGACCGCAGATATCGTAAGCGACGAAATCATTATCGCGCAGAAAAGCAACTGTATCATCCAGCAAGTGCACGCCTTTATGTATGTCTATCAGATTTACTTCCGCGAGAATGACATCAATGCCGGGTAAGGTTTTTTTCGCGCCATTCAGAATCTCAAACTCAAAGCCCTGAACGTCCAGCTTTAGCAACGTGGGAGACCGAAAATTTAAGCTCGCAACAAGCTCGTCGATCGTTGTCATGGGATATAATTTCACAGATGCGGCTTGCGGAATATGCTCCTCCAGGACAGACGATGCTGTTTCCATTTCGTGAAAGGGCACCGCATCCTTCGCTTCTGCGCCGAGCAAACACTGGATTATCTCCGCGTTGCCATCCCTCGCACACCACGCCTGCAATTCTTCAACGCGATGAGGTAGGACCTCAAAGCAGGTTAACTTTGCTTGTGGCCAAATGCGACGGCACAGTTTGGCAAATTCGCCGGAATACGCTCCTACATCGAAAATGTGCGCGGGGACAAACTTTCGGCGCAACAGACGCTCCAGCGCCAGCGGGACCTCCGGAACGTCGTAATGACGTGTTATATGGCGACGTATAATGCCCTTCAATTTCGCCAGCATACTACATTCGATATTGGTCGATGGTCGTTGGCTGAGCACGCAAAGCGCCGGCAACGGCGGTCAGCAAAGTGCATTCCTGGCGTTCCCAGCAAAACAATTCTCGCGCAACTTGTAATGCCGCCGCTTTAGCGCGACGTAGTCGCGCCGGCGATTCGAGTAACGGCGCAAGCGCCTGCGCGAGCGAACGCGGATTGCCAGCCTCGTAGAGCGAAACGGCGCCGGGAGCTTGGACGGCAACTTCGCGCTGGCCGGCGGTGTCGCTGGCGACAACGGCGAGGCCGCCGAGCAGATAATGTAACATCTTGTTGGTAACCGTGAGATCGCGGCTGCGGCACTCGGGCCTCTCGCCGGCAAAGCCGACGTCATGCTCGGCAATCCGCGACGCGAGTTCGTCGTTGGCAACAAGCGGATGAACGAACACGCGCTGCTGCCACGCGTCCGGCAAGCGGCTCCTGACCCAGGCCTCGAACCCGGCGGCAGCGCGGCCCTGGAGGTGAACTTCGGCGCGGCTCTCCAGGAGCGGCAGCGCAGCGACCAAATCCTCGACACCGCGGCCGGGGCCGAGCGTTTGCGAGTACCAAAACATCGATGGCAAGGCCGCATCGCGACGATCGCAGCGCCGGCCGTCGAACGCCTGCCGGTCAGCCCACGGGAATGCGTTGTAGATGACGACGGGAGCCTTGCCACCGTATGCGCCGGCGAGCGCCGCGCTCATCGAGCGCGACGGACAGGAAGCGTAAGCCCCGCGCCTGAGCAGTTCGCCTTCGAGGAAGCGCAGCAGCTTGAGCGGGCGGCTGCGGCGCGCTTGCGGCAGCAAATCCTCGGAAAACCAATCCTCCATGTCGACGCCGACGCGCCGCCCCTGCCGCATGAGCCGCCATGCCGTGTGCAAACCCTGCTCCGAGTGGGCGATGTAAAGGTCGGCCTCGATCGCGCTTGCGCGCGCCAGCAGCAGCGCCACCGCATAACCGAGCTGACCGGGACTTTCCCGTCCGGTCGCCCGATGCACCAGATGCGCTGCTCTGCGCCGCACGCGGCGGAGAGCCTGCTCCGCCACGCGCCACCCCGGTCGCGTGGTATCGAGCACCGGCACGAAGCGGAAAGGCGTATTCCGCAACAGGCGCCCATCCTGCGCCTTCAAATCGGCGTCAACCCACGCGCCGAGCACCGTGACCTCGTGACCGGCGCGGGCCAATGTGCCCGCCGCCTTGAGCACGCGCGGATTGTGACTGAGGCTGCTGCCGGAGAGAATGACAATGCGCGCTCGCCGCGCCGCGCTCATGGCAATGCTCCAGCGCCCCGCGCCCTGAGACGATGCCATGCACGTTGGCAGTGCTTGCAAAATTTCCAGCCGAAACCTTTGGCTACAAGTTGAAACGCCTGCCCGCCGCCCGGCCGCAGTCCGCTGCCGCCGAACTCGCGCGCGCGCCGCTCCGCCAGCGCCACGAGATCGCGTGCGTCCGGATAGGCGTCGTAGGCGAAGCGCTGATACTGGGTTGCGCAGGCTTTTTCGG
>JASHSE010000495.1 GCA_030036975.1 Xanthobacteraceae bacterium
AAGGCTTGCCGGCCCAGCGGCCGATAACCCTCGCCCCAATCCAGGCCGCCTGCCTGCATCGCCTTCACGACCTCAAACGCCTTCGCTAAACTCGTGATCGTCGCAGCTCGCTGTGACATGGGGTGCTCCTTTGTGTGCTTGGCAGTTCACAATTGGAGTACCCCTTCCTCGCCTGACACAGAATCCCTTACGTCACCCGGCGATATCCTGCCCTTGTCCTCACGTTGGTTCTGGCATAATGTATTCCAGCATGAGTTCAAGCGCTTCCGTGCTGCGCCGCCGGCGCCCCGATGCGATGCCGGCAGAACCGGCGGAGCGGCGTGTCGCCGTCGATCCGCTGGCCAGTTCGGCGAGCCTGAAGCGGCAGGCCTACGCGGCACTCAAGAATGCCATCGCGGCCATGGACGTGTACGGCAGCCGCGCCGAAATCCGGCTCGATGAGCGCCGCCTCGCGGCCGATTTCGGCATCAGCCGCACGCCGGTGCGCGAGGCGATGGCGCAGCTCGAGCGCGAGGGCTTTGTGCGCTCGGAGCCGCGGCGCGGTGTCTACGTCATGCGCAAGAGCAAGCGCGAAGTGATCGAGCTGATCACGGCATGGGCGGCGCTTGAAAGCATGGCGGCGCGGCTGATCACCCAACAGGCCACGAACGATGAGATTGCGTCGCTCCGCCGCATGTTCGCCACGTTCGAGAACGGCGCGGTGCGAGCGCATCTCGACGAATATTCGCAGCTCAACATCGAGTTTCATCAGACCATCATCCGGCTGAGCCGGAACGAGGCGCTGATCCATCTCGCCGAGAACCTGTTCACTCATATGCGGATGATCCGGCGCAAGACGATCGGCGAAAAGGACCGCGCCGACCGCTCGATCCGCGATCACATCCACATCATCGAGGCCCTCGAAGGGCGTGACACGGCGCGGGCCGAGAGCTTGGTGCGCGATCACGCGCTCGGCCTCGCGGAACACGTGGCGAAATACGCCGATTATTTGGATTGAAGGAACCGGGCAACGGCTCGGTAGAAAAGGTTCAGGGAGAACTCCCATGGCTGAAGCCGCAGTACAGAGCATCAGTGCCAACACGCCGGAAGCGGAACGCGAGCTGACCGACGGATTCCACCTCCTGATCGACGCGCTCAAGCTCAACGGCATCAAGACGATCTACGGCGTGCCCGGCATCCCAATCACGGATTTCGGGCGCATGGCGCAGGCGTCCGGCATCCGCGTGCTGTCGTTCCGCCACGAGCAGAATGCCGGGTACGCGGCCGCGATCGCGGGCTTCCTGACCAAAGAGCCGGGCGTTTGTCTCACCGTGTCGGCTCCGGGCTTTCTCAACGGACTGACCGCGCTGGCGCACGCCACCACCAATTGCTTTCCGATGATCCAGATTTCGGGCTCGTCCGAGCGCGAGATCGTCGATCTGCAGCAGGGCGATTACGAGGAGATGGACCAGCTCGCGATCGCCAGGCCGCTGTGCAAGGCGGCGTTCCGCGTGCTGCACGCGCAGGACATTGGCATCGGTCTTGCGCGTGCGATCCGCGCCGCCGTCTCCGGACGTCCGGGCGGCGTCTACCTCGATCTGCCGGCAAAGTTGTTCGGCCAAGTCATGGACGCCGAGGCCGGCCGCAAGTCCCTGGTCAAGGTGATCGACCCGGTGCCGGCTCAGATTCCGGCGCCGGAGGCGGTCAAGCGCGCGCTCGATGTGCTCAAAAGCGGCAAGCGCCCGCTCGTCATTCTCGGCAAGGGCGCGGCCTACGCGCAGGCCGACGGCGCCATCAAGAGCTTCGTCGAGAAGAGCGGCATTCCGTTCCTGCCGATGAGCATGGCCAAGGGTTTGTTGCCCGACACGCATCCGCAATGTGCTGGCGCGGCGCGCTCGACCGTGCTGCGAGACTCCGACATCGTGATGCTGATCGGCGCCCGTCTCAACTGGCTGTTGTCGCACGGCAAGGGCAAGGCGTGGGGAGAGACGCCGAAGAAGTTCATCCAGATCGACATCGAACCCAAGGAGATGGATTCGAACATCGAGATCGCCGCGCCGGTAGTCGGCGACATCGGCTCGGCCGTTTCTGCATTGCTCAACGGCATGGGCGGCAACTGGCCGGCGCCACCCGCCGACTGGATCAAGACCGTTACATCGAAACGCGACGAGAACATCGCCAAGATGGCGCCGCGGCTGATGAACAACAATTCGCCGATGGATTATCACGGCGCGCTCGGTGTCCTGCGCACGATCGTCAAAGAGCGGCCCGACGCCATTCTGGTCAATGAAGGCGCCAACGCGCTCGATCTCACCCGCGGCATCATCGACATTTACCAGCCGCGCAAGCGGCTGGACGTCGGCACCTGGGGCGTCATGGGCATCGGCATGGGCTACGCCATCGGTGCCGCGATCGAGACCGGCAAGCCGGTGTTGGCGATCGAGGGCGATTCCGCCTTCGGCTTTTCCGGCATGGAGATCGAGACGATCTGCCGGTACAAGTTGCCGGTCTGTGTAGTCATTCTCAATAATGACGGGATTTATCGCGGCACCGACGTCAACAAGGCGGGTCCGGATCCGGCGACGACCGTTTTCGTCAAGGGCGCGCGCTACGACAAGATGATCGAGGCCTTCGGCGGCGTCGGCGCCAACGCGACTTCGCCGGACGAACTCAAGCGCGCCGTGAATGCAGCCATGGATTCCGGCAAGCCGACGCTCATCAACGCCGTCATCGACCCGGCGGCCGGCAGCGAAAGCGGCCGCATCGGTAATCTGAACCCGCAAAGCAGGCTCGCGAAGAAGAAATGACCCGCAGGGTCGCCCCGCAGCGCGGGCTAAAACCCGCGTGTCTGGGATCGATAAATTTGAATGGTGAACATGATTCCGGGTTGTCTCGCTTCGCTTGATGCCCGGAATGACGAGGAGAGGAAACCATGGCAGTCAAGAAGAAAGCTAAGGCCAGATCGAAGGCGGCGGCAAAAAAGTCTGCGAAAAAAGTCGTGAAGCTGAACGCCGCCAAAAAACCCGCGGCCAAGCACGCGAACGGCAATGGTCTGGCACGGCCTTCAACCAAGCCATGGGGCCAAGCCGGCCGGGCGCTGGAGGGCGTCAAGGTTCTCGATTTCACCCACGTGCAATCGGGGCCGACCTGCACGCAGCTCCTCGCCTATATGGGCGCCGACGTCATCAAGGTGGAGCGGCCCGGCATCGGCGACGTCACGCGCGGGCAATTGCGCGACGTCAAAGGCGCCGACAGCCTGTATTTCACGATGCTCAACGGCTCGAAGCGCTCGATCACCATCGATTCGAAGCATCCCAAGGGTAAGGAAATCCTCGCGCGGTTGATCAAGCATTGCGACATACTCGTGGAAAACTTCGCCCCCGGTGCGCTCGACCGCATGGGTTTGACCTGGGATTACATCCACAAGACCAATCCGCGCATGATCGTCGCTTCGGTGAAGGGTTTCGGTCCCGGGCCGTACGAGGACTGCAAGGTTTACGAGAACATCGCGCAGTGCGCCGGCGGCTCGGCCTCGACCACCGGCTTCCGCGACGGTCCACCGCTCGTCACCGGCGCGCAGATCGGCGACAGCGGCACGGGCTTGCATCTGGCGTTCGGCATCGTGACGGCGCTGTATCAGCGCGTGCGCACCGGGCGTGGCCAGCGCGTGCTCGCCGCCATGCAGGACGGCGTGCTCAACCTCGCTCGTGTCAAGTTGCGCGATCAGCAGCGGCTCAAGCACGGCCCGCTCACCGAATACAGTCAATATGGCG
Source organism: Xanthobacteraceae bacterium (assembly GCA_030036975.1). Lineage (GTDB taxonomy): Bacteria > Pseudomonadota > Alphaproteobacteria > Rhizobiales > Xanthobacteraceae > BOG-931. Next base: position 3,753 of record JASHSE010000495.1, read on the forward strand.
AAGGCATTGCGTTCGGTGAAGCGACCCCGCGCGCCGGCAACGATTCCGGCGGCGGCCAGCCGGGCTGGATTCTCAA
>JASHSE010000496.1 GCA_030036975.1 Xanthobacteraceae bacterium
TTAGCTGGTACCGCGCGCGCTGATGCGCCGAGCGCCCGCGTGTTCGGGAGTTGAAGCGGCAGCGTCGCTTCCAGCGGCGCTTCTTACCTTGACGGCGGGTCCACAAAGCGTCCGTCGCCATCCACCCATGTTCCCGCCCCGTAGCGCGTCGGCTCGGCGGCTGGGGGCTGGATCATCTGACCGTCGCCGTCACGCCAGGTGTCGGCTTGCGGTGGCGGAGGCGGTCCGTCGTTCGCGGCCCGATAAGAGGCGGGAGGCGCAATCGTCTCGCCGTCGCCATCGATCCAGGTCGCCGACTTTGCCGCTGCCGGGGCATCAGCCGCATTCACGATAGGCACAGGCGATCTCGGCGGACTGATCAATTGTCCGTCGCCGTCGCGCCATGTCCCGCTGCTCGCGGGCGTCTCGCCGCCATCGTGCGCGGAAGCGACGGGAGCGCTCGATCCAGCTTCGGAAGCGCTTGCCGGGCGGGGTCGTCTCCGCGGCGTACCGCGGCGGTCCGCCGGCCGCCGTGGAGTGGCTTTATTCGTCAAAATTTGCGGCGGGCTTTCCTGTCGTCCGTCGCGGGACGGCAGCGCCAGCATGGTTTGGCGCTGATCCTTTTTGAAGGTGGCCGTGCGGGCGTCGAGGTCGCGCAGGATCCATCCCGCGACCCCTTGCCCGACCTGAAGACGAACAACCTTCCTGGTCGCGCTGTCGAGGAAAACGCCGATATGCTCGTTGCCGCCGATCACGGTGCCGACGAGGGTGAGCTGCAATTGTTCAGGCACAACGGGCGCCGCGCGCGGTCGCGGCGGCGGCGGCGCCACGATGGCCTGCGCCGGCGGCCGCCGCGAGGGAGAAAACAGCGGCCGCTCGCGCGTGAATGATAGCGATTCCAGAGGAATCGCCCATAATGGATTCGCCGTTTGCGGTCCGCGCTCGCTGCTCGGGCGGGGTTTGACCCCGGTGTTGACGAACGGCGTGAGCCTGGTGTCCATCAGCCCGCGCTGCACCGGCGCTGTTGCAGCCCAAGCGCAAGGCGGCAACCAGCCTATCGCAAGAATGCCGGAAATGGATCGCAGCATCCGATATCGCATGGTCTCACGCCTGCCTAATTTCCGCGGCTTAAGTTGGACGTACTTTAATCTAGCGGAGGTAGAAGGGCTACCCTTTTCTTCGCGTGAACCTTGTCAACGTGCAGCACACCGGGCTGCCGCTTGTGAGGGCAAGATCGATGCTTTGCAACGCCAGCACAGGCGGCAGCGGATTCGTCCTTGTATGCCCTAACGGTGCTCAGTTGGTGTGGGGACCGGCGCGGGCGCCGCGATCGCCGGCTTCCAGATAATGCGCCAGCCGCGACAGCATCGCGTGGCCGTCCCATTCGGCGGGGCCGATGACGCGGCCTAGTTCACGTCCTTGCGCGTCGATTAGCAGTGTCGTCGGCATGCCGACGGCGTTGATGGCGTAAATGGCGTTTGCCGATTTGTCGACGTAGATGCGGAGCGACTTCACCCCAAGCTCGCGATAGAAGCGCGCGACAGCGTCGCGGCCGCGGTGATCGATCGACAACGGCACAACGGTGAATCCCGGTCCTCCCAGTTTTGCTTGCAAGCGATCGAGCGCGGGCATTTCCTTGCGGCACGGCACGCACCAAGTTGCCCAGAGGTTGAGCAGCACCATGCGTCCGTGAAAGTCCGCAAGCGTCAGCGGCGCATCGTCGCCGTTGGTGAAACTCAGCGGTGCCACCGGGCGCGGCGTCTGCAAGGCGATGAAGGGCGGCCCGTCAGATGGACTCGGCGACGCCAATGGACCGCTGCCGACGGATGGAAATATTGCCGCACGCCACGCGATCAGCACCGCAACGATTGCGGCCGTGGGCGCGGCGCTCAGGCTAGCTATCGTGCGAACGCGCATGACGGAACCGTTTGCGGCGCCTCTGAGTTGAGGACGCTTCTGAGTTGAGAAAATACTAGCGAAAGTTTTCGCGTGCGGGTAACATCGTACAAAGGGGCGCACTCCCGTGTCAAACCAAACCAAGAATTCTTACGGGAAACGCAGTTAGAGGACCATGAAAACCATGAAAACAGTGTGTGGTACGACAGCTCTGTCGGCTGCCATCGGTCTTGCGCTGGCGCTGCAAGGTTCGCCGAGCCGGGCCGCCATGCAGGACGACCCGGCGATGCGGGCAATGATGAACTTCATCAAGAAGAAGATGGAGAGAGAGCACCTCGAAATGTGCTACGGCATCAATGTTGTGGGCAAAAACGATTGCGGCACTGCGACGCATTCGTGCCACGGCATGGCCAAGCAGGCGCGCGATCCGGCATCGTTCGTTCTGGTGCCGACCGGACTTTGCACGCGCATCGCGGGCGGCAGTCTGGAGCCGCACTGACAGCCGCGGGTCCAACCGTGTCCTCCGTTTGCGTGTCGAGCGCTCGCGTGCAAGGGGCGATACCTGCACTGCCGGGCATCGGACTTCGCTTCCCGCATCACCGGGCGGTCATCGCGCAGCGCCCGCGCGTGGCCTGGTTCGAAGTCCACAGCGAAAACTACGTGGGTGGCGGCGCCGCTATTCGCGATCTTGAAACGATCCGCCGCGATTATCCGGTGTCGCTCCACGGCGTCGGACTGTCGCTTGGCGGCGCCGATGGCCTCGATGCCGCGCATCTTGGTCGCATCGTCCGTTTGGCCGAGCGCATCGAGCCTGGCCTGGTCTCCGAGCATCTGAGTTGGAGCATCAGTGAGGGCCATTATCTCGGCGACCTGTTGCCGCTGCCGCTCACCGAGGAGGCGCTCGATGTCGTCTGCAACAACGTCGACCACTTTCAAGAGGCGATGCGCTGCCGGATTCTGCTCGAAAACCCGTCGAACTATTTGCAGTACCGCTATTCGACCGTCCCCGAGAGCGAGTTTCTCAGTACGGTCGCGCAACGCACCGGGTGCGGCATCCTGTGCGATGTCAACAACATCTTCGTCAATGCCGCCAATCACGGCTGGGACGCGCAGGCTTATCTGGACGCTTTGCCGCCGGACGACGTCAAAGAGCTGCATCTAGCCGGTCATGCCGTCAAGTCGCTGAGCAACGGCGCCGTCATTCTCATCGACGATCATGGCTCGCAGGTCGATGCGGCGGTGTGGAATTTGCTCGGCAAAGCCGTGCAGCGCTTCGGGCCGCTGCCGACATTGATCGAATGGGATACCAATATTCCGCCGCTGCAGGCGTTGCTGGAGCAGGCGAACCGCGCTGCCGTCATTCTGGCGCAACCGCACCGGGCTTTGGCGCATGCCGACATTGCGTGACATCCAGCGCGACGTTGCACGCAGCCTTCTTATGCCAGGCGACGGCGCGGCCCTTGCTCATATCGCCGATGATGTCATCGATACTGCCGAGCGGTTCGATATCTATCGCAACAACGTCGCGATTACGCTCATTGGGGCGCTGCGCCTCGCCTACCCGGCCGTCGACAAGCTGGTCGGATCGGATTTTTTCGATGGTGCCGCGCGGGCATTCGTCGCGCGATACCCGCCGCGCAGCGCGTGCCTCGACGATTACGGCGACGAATTCCCCGACTTTCTCGCCGCCTTTCCCGCGGCGGCCGCGCTCGCCTATCTGGCCGATGTGGCGCGGCTTGAATGGACGGTGAATATGGCGCTCCATGCGCCCGATACGCCGGCGCTGCGGCCCGATGCACTGACCGATCTTGCCGCCGGCGAACACGGCCGCGTGCGCTTTGTGCCGCATCCGTCCGTCCGTCTGTTGCCCGTCCGCCATCCGGCCGACGCGATCTGGCGCGCCGTCCTCGACGGCGACGCGGCGGCGCTCGGCAGCATCGCCATGACGATCGAGCCGAGCTGGCTCATTGTGCAGCGTCAGGCGTCAGGCATCGTCGTTGCGCGCCTTGACGAAGACGAGGCAACCTGGAGTAACCTTTTGTTTTCTGGCGCCGCGCTGGGCGAAATCATGCCGGACGAGGAGAGCGCGCGCTTTGTTGCGCTGCTTGCCGATCACCTCGCCGGCGGCCGCTTTGCCGGATTTGATGTTGTGTCTGGGGACGGCGTTTGAGATGGCGGGGTGAGCGGCAAGCACCTCACTCAGCACGGCCCGCATGCCCAGTCACCGGCAGAAAGGTGTCGCTGACGCTTTCGTCCCTACGCGGCGAACGACCCGCACGGACCGGACGAACAAATCGCCCAGATAGCTGCTTCGCTCGTCGAGTTCGGGTTCGTCAGCCGCCAAGACCTTCGCGGCACGCCAAGTATCGCAAATTATCCCTTCGAGCAGGCTTATGCAGGCGTACGCTCATTGTAACCCTGCAACAGCCTTTCGAGCTCGACAACGACGCGGCTGATCACACCCGACCAGTCACCTGGGGCACTTTGTCGGAACAGCCGCGCGGTCGGATACCACGGGCTATCGTCGCGATCGATCAGCCAACGCCAGCAGGTGTTGTAGCGGTTGAGCAGCCAGAACGGCTTGCCGAGCGCGCCGGCGAGATGGGCCACCGATGTATCGACCGCGATGATCAGGTCCAGATTGTCGATCAGCGCCGCCGTATCCGAAAAATCGTGCAGGTCGTCGGCGTAGTCCGCCACGCGCTGGCGAAGCGCACTGTTGCGCAATTGCGCAAGCGCGTGTTCGCCCTTCTGCAGGCTGTAGAATTCGCAGCCGGTGATGCGCAAAATCGGCGCCAGTTGATCGAATTCAAGGCTGCGCATGCGGTCGATGCGATGCGCGTTTGGCAACTGCTTGCGCGGATCGCCAGCCCAAACCAGCCCGACCCGCGGCTTGTTGCGCGCGCCCAGGCGAGCCCGCCACGCGCTCGTCTTTGCCGCCACCCCAAACAGATAAGGCGTCTGCGCCGGTATCGTCTCGAGGCGAGTGCGGAAAGCGAGCGGCAGGCTGAGCAGCGGACAGCGCAGTTCAAAACGCGGCACCTGCTGCGGCGCAGAAATGACCTGTGCCACGCCGGCTAAACTCGCCATAAGGTCCTTGAGCGGCGCTGGCACTTCCAGCAGCACGCGCGCGCCGCATTCGGCAACCAACGGCGCGTAGCGGCAAAATTGAATGGTGTCGCCGAATCCCTGCTCGCTGTACAGCAAGATGGTCTTGCCTGCTATCGCAGTCTGACCAAGCCAAAGCGGTTGCGCAAAATCCCGCTTAAGCGCCTTGAGCCCTTCGGTTTTCCAGCGCCATTCATATCCCCGCCACCCGGCGTCGAAATCTCCGTTGAGAAGCTGCAAGACAGACTTGCTGAAGTGGGCCTGGGCATGATCGGGCCGGACTGCAAGGGCGCGGTTGTAGCTCGCCAGCGCCTCGTCAAGCCGCTGCAGTTCATGCAGCACCACACCGCGGTTGATGAGGGCCTCGGCATGATCGGGCAGCAGCGCCAGGGCGTGGTCGTAGCTCGCCAGCGCCTCGTCGAACCGCTTGAGCTCATGCAGCGTGTTGCCACGGTTGTTGAGCGCCTCGGCATGATCCGGCTGCAGCGCCAGGGCGCGGTCATAGCTCGCCAGCGCCTCGTCGAACCGCTTGAATTCATGCAGCGTAATACCGCGGTTATAGAGCGCCTCGGCATGACCGGGCTGCAGCGCCAGGGCGCGGTCGTAGCTCGCCAGCGCCTCATCGAACCGCTCCAGTTGCCGCAGCGTGTTGCCGCGGTTGTTGAGCGCCCCGGCATAATCCGGCCGCACCGCCAGGGCGCGGTCGTAGCTCGCCAGTGCCTCGTCGAACCGCTCCAGTTCATGCAGCGTAATACCGCGGTTACAGAGCGCCTCGGCGTAATCCGGCCGCATCGCGACGGCGCGGTCGTAGCTCGCCAGTGCCTCATCGAACCGCTCCAGTTGCCGCAGCGTGTTGCCGCGGTTGTTGAGCGCCTCGGCATGATCGGGCCGCAGTGCCAGGGCGCGGTCGTAGCTCGCCAGCGCCTCGTCGAACCGCTTCAGTTGCCGCAGCGTGTTGCCGCGGTTGTTGAGCGCCTCGACATGGTCCGGCCGCAGCGCAAGGCCGCGATCGTAGCTCGCCAGCGCCTCGTCGAACCGCTGCAGCTCGTGCAGCGTCGCACCGCGGTTGCAGAGCGCCACGGCATGATCCGGCCGCAGCGCCAGGGCGCAGTCGTAGCTCGCCAGCGCCTCGTCGAACCGCTTGAGTTCATGCAGCGTGTTACCGCGGTTATAGAGCGCCGCGGCATGATGCGGCTGCAGCACAAGGGCGCGGTCGTAGCTCACCAGCGCCTCGTCAAAGCACTGCAGTTCATACAGCGTGTTGCCGCGGTTGCAGAGAACCTCGGCATGATCGGGCTGCAACGCCAGCGCGCGGTCGTAGCTCGCCATCGCTTCGTCGAGCCGCTTCAGTTGCCTTAGCGCATTGCCGCGGTTATAGAGCGCCCCGGCACAATCCGGCTGCAGCGCAAGAGCACGGTCGTAGCTCGCCAACGCCTCGTCGAACCGCTGCAGTTCGTGCAGCGTCGCACCGCGGTTGCAAAGTGCCTCGGCATGATCCGGCCGCAGCGCCAGGGCACGGTCGTAGCTCGCCAGCGCCTCGCCGAACCGTCGTTGCTGCGTGCTAATCAGTGCGATCAGGTGAAGGGCATCGAAATAGTCTGGTTTAACCCCGAGTATTGCGCGCGCCAGATCATCGGCCTCACGTAACCGCCCACGCTGATAGGCCGCAACGGCGCGCTGCATTGCCTCGGGCAATGTTAGCGTAACGTCAGCCATCCGTAGCCTCCCAGGCGGTTGCGAGCGTTATTCTGCTGCAGCACTATGCAGACGCACGTTTAGCGTAAGCCTGCAACAGCTTTTCGAGGTCGGCAACAAAGCGGCTGATTACCGTGCGGCCGCGCGGACCAGTGGCGGCGCGCGTCGAACAACACGATTTGGTCGCTACACCGGCCGATGCAACAGCACGGCGAGGGCGCGGCCCAAGAAGCCGAGCTTGCCGAGGCGCGACGCCGACAAATCGTCGCGCTGGCGTGCTTGCCGCCGCGCCAACAGCCGCGCCAACTGCTTGCGCCTGCTGCGCGAGCCGAATGTGGCTTTGCGGCGCGCCGGATCGGCGGCGGCGCGGCACTGCGCATCGTAGGCGACGCGACGCTCCGGCGTTTTCAGATCGTTCCAGGCCACCGTCAAGCGGCTGGCGAAGGCCGCCCGCGCACCGTGCGCACCGTGATCCGCATGCAGCCATTTGAACAGCAGCGCCGCATTGCGCCGCAACTCGCCGGCGCTCGCCGCCGCGTCGGCGCCGAGCACGCGATACGAATCGGCGTTCGGCGCAAACAGGATCTGCTCGATGAAAAACGCGGCGGCATGCTGTACGGTCTTGGGTGACCGCCGCGCCGTCACCGCAGCCGAACGGGCGGCGTCGGCTTCGCCCGCGGCAATGCGCAGCAGCAGCTCCACGCCCTCCGGCAAAGGCTCGGACTTGATCAACTGCACCTGCGAGGGCTCGCGCAAGAGATCGATGGCAAGTTTCAACGCCGTCCTGCCAGCCATCGTACGCTCGCCTGTGGGTTGATCGGCTTCCTTCGCGCCGCCGCGTCGCAAGGTTGTCGCCGCGGGCGCCGCCATGGCTCTCGGTGTAACCGTATCCATGACCGTAGGATCTCGCAAGGAAGCGAAGATCGGGTTCAGCCGCCCGTCGCGCAACCATCGAAAGAAGGGTGAGATACGGCGCCCATCTCAAAATTCATGCTCGCACGAGAATTTCGAACACGCAATTGTCATTGAGCTATTGGTCCTGTCTCGCCAGTCACAAAATTGAAAGACAATTGTCGGCGTGTCAGTATCGCGTCAGGGAGGATCGCCAATGTCCAACGCGACGCCGACATTGCCCGAAGCAATGCAGCGGGCGGTTGCGGCCTATGAGCACGGGCGGTTAGGTGAGGCCGATGAGCTGGCGCGTGCAATACTCGGTGTTCGACCAGACTATTTCGATGCCCTTCACTTGATCGCTGTGATCAATGCGCGGCAACGGCGGCTCGACGAAGCGCTGGCGGGCTATGACTGCGCCCTTGCGGTGCAACGGGATCATGCCGGGGTACTCTGCAACCGCGGTGTGACGCTGCATGACCTGCGGCGGTTCGACGAGGCGCTGGCGAGCTACGACCGCGCCCTTGCGGTGCAGCCGGATTACGCCGAGGCGCTCTTCAATCGCGGCATCACGTTACAGGAACTTAAGCGCTTTGACGAGGCGCTGGCGAGTTACGATCGCGCGCTTGTGCTGCGGCCGACTTATGCCGAGGCGTTCAGCAACCGGGGCAATACGCTGCATGAACTCAAGCGCTTTGACGAGGCGCTGGCGAGTTACGACCGCGCGCTGGCGCTGCGGCCCGACCATGCCGGGGCGTTCAGCAACCGCGGCAATACGTTGCATGAACTCAAGCGCTTCGACGAGGCGCTGGCGAGCTACGACCGCGCGCTGGCGCTGCAGCCCGATCATGCCGGGGCGTTCTACAACCGCGGCATGACGCTGCATGAACTCAAGCGCTTTGACGAGGCGCTGGTGAGCTACGACCGCGCCGTCGCGGTGCAGCCGGATCATGCCGAGGCGCTGTGCAATCGCGGCAATGTGCTGCTGGATTTGAAACGGTTTGACGAGGCGCTGGCAAGCTACGAGCGTGCCGTTGCGGTGCGGCCGAACTACACCGAGGCGCTCTGTAACCGCGGCATGGCGCTGCGGGAATTAAAGCGGCCCGGCGAGGCGCTGGCGAGCTACGACCGTGCGCTGGCGACGCGGCCGGATCACGTCGAGGCGTTTTACTGCCGCGGCGTCGTGCTACGGGAATTAAAGCGCCTTGACGAGGCGCTGGCGAGCTACGATCAGGCCCTTGCGCTGCAGCCGGACTATTTCGACGCGCTCAACAACCGCGGTGTGACGCTGCACGAACTGAAGCGATTTCCAGAGGCGCTGGCGAGCTACGACCGCGCGCTTGCGGTGCGGCCGGACTACGCCCCGGCGCTCACCAACCGCGGCGTCACGCTGCATCAACTGAGGCGGCTTGACGAGGCGCTCGTTTGCTACGACTACGCGCTGGCCGTGAATCCGGGTTACGTTGATGGACACTTCAACAAATCTCTTCTGCAGCTGCTCAAGGGGGATTACGACGTCGGATGGCGGGAATATGAGTGGCGGCGCTGGAAAGAGGAAAACCTTACGCTATTCAAGCGCGATTTTACCCAGTCGCTTTGGCTCGGTCAGACGGCAATCGAAGGCAAGACAATCCTGCTGCACAGTGAACAGGGATTTGGCGACACCATTCAATTTTGCCGCTACGCGCCGTTGGTCGCCGAACGCGGCGCGCGCGTGCTGCTCGAAGTGCCGGTGCAGCTCAAGGACCTCATGACGAGCTTGGCGGGCGTGGCAGAGATCATTGCCGCGCCAGACAAGCCACCGGATTTCGATCTGCACTGCCCGTTGCCCAGCTTGCCGCTCGCATTGGCAACTCGCATCGAGTCGATTCCGGCGCGAGTACCTTATTTTACCGTTGCGCCGGAAATCCTGGGCAGGTGGACCAACGCAGTCGGGCCGGAACGCAATCTGCGAATCGGTCTTGTTTGGTCTGGCAGCTCGGCCCACAAGGGCGATGCTATTCGGTCGATCAGTCTCCGCTCCTTGTTGCCGCTCGTCGATCTCGATGCAGAGTTTGTGAGCTTGCAGAAGGAAGTTCGCGGCGACGACTTAGCGACGCTGAAAGAGCGAGACGATATTGTGCATTTTGGCGACAAGCTTGAGACGTTCGCCGATACCGCGGCCGTCATCGCGAATTTGGACCTGGTGATTTCGGTCGATACCAGCGTCGCCCACCTGGCGGGGGCATTGGCAAAGCCGGTTTGGGTCCTGTTGCCTTTTCTCCCAGACTTTCGCTGGCTGCTCGATCGCGAGGATAGTCCCTGGTATCCGACCGCGCGGCTGTTCCGACAACAGGCCCCAGGCGATTGGTCGGGCGTGATCCGCCGCGTTGTCATTGAACTCGAAAAGCTGTTGCAGGTTTGCGCTGAGCGTGTGTCTGCATAACGTCTGCACTTGTCCCGATTTGGATTGAGAGCGTGTGCCTAACACTCTCAAGCTGTGCCCGCGCATGCCGGCTGTGCAGTCATATCACTCGGCTTCGCTGGCTTGGCCTATCGCCTCGAGCGCGGTGATGCCGAGGCCGTTCAGCAATGGCGCAATATGCTCCTCATAGACGCGCCAGCGGCCGATGGCCGACGTGTAGATCGGCTGGCGCACTTGGGTGGCGCTCGCGGTCCGCACCGGCCGGTCGGTGTCGTGGAACGACAGGCAGCGATCGTCCCAAGGCAACCCGCAATGGGCGATGATGCGCCGCGCCTGCCGTTCCAGATCGGCGACGACGTCCTCGTAGCGCACATCGAGAATGCGTCCGACCGGCAGCACGCGCCGCCAATGCGCCATCAGCCGCTCATAGCGTCGGTAATAGCGGCCGAGCTCGCCGAGCTCGTAGGTGTGGT
>JASHSE010000497.1 GCA_030036975.1 Xanthobacteraceae bacterium
GCCTTTTGAAATCGAAAATAAACAAAAGATAGCCGACAGAGAGCATCAAAATGCCTACTGGGACGATTGCGTTGACAAGGAGCATTACGAGTTGTCAATCGCCAAAGGTATTTATCTTTTCTCCCTCAGGAATGCGGAAAACTACAATCCGCAGTATGTAGGAATGACCGAGCGAGATTTCAGAACGGAGGTTTTCAATGACCGAAACACGGTCATGATATTTAAGCATTTCCTCGAGGAGCGAGGCGTGCTATGTCTGCATCTGCTGGCAAAACCAAAACAGATGCAGAGAGGGTTCTCAATAAATATTAGCGACAAAGAGTTGTTCTGGCTTGAAGATTACATTCAGCAAACCTGCCGAATAAAAAATCCATACCTGCTGAATATAGGCAAAAGCAAATTCCTCTTGAAGACGGCTATACAAGGCATAACAGATAGTACCGCTAGTAGGGGAGCAAACGTCACAACATTTAGGAATGCGCTTGGTATAGACTAACAAAAAACATATCAATCCACCTTCGCGCCGGAGAATTTGACGGCGCTCGTCCATTTTCGCGTGTCAGCGGCGACGAAGGCGTCAAGCTCGCGCGGGCTCATGATCATCGGTTCGGCGGCTAGGTCGTGAATGCGCTTGGCGATTGCCGGTTCGGCCAGGCTCGCGTTCACGGCTTTGTTGAGGGCCGCGACCGTGGGTCTGTGCGGGGGGCGCTCAGCAATGAGCGTCCCTACCGCAACCGCTTCGCTCGCAATGACGATCGAGTGCGTTGCGCCGACCTAATCATCCTGCCTTGGCAGATGCGTGGCCTCAGATCCGCCGCAGCGGCAACGACCACGCCAGCACAGCGCCTGCCGCCTCGAAGCCGGCGATGGCGATGAAGGCGGCGCGGAAGGCATCGACGATCTCGGCCTGCACGGCCGCCTGACGGTCTGGCGCCAAATTTGCGATGATGTCCGGGCCCTGTTCGATGATGGTGCCGAACAGGCTCGCGGTCTCGCGATCGGTGGCGGCGAGGAGGGCAAACAGGATCGCGGCGACCAGTGCGGTGCCGAACGCCGCGCCGACCGAGCGCGAGAACTGCACCATGGCGGCGCCGGTGCCCAGGCGGCGCGGTCCGGCCACGGCCTGCACCGTGAGCTGCACCACGCCCATGACGGTGCCCATGCAGATGGCGATCAGGCACCAGATCCAGGGCAGCACCAGCGTGCCGAGGCGCGGCGTCCAAAACGCCAAGACCAGCAAGCCGGCGGTGGCGGCGACGAGGCCGCAGGACGGGAAGATGGCGGTCCGTCCGGTCCGCGTCACCAGTTGGCCTGTGATCAGCGAGCCAAGTCCGATGCCGAAGGTCAGCGGCAGCAGCATCAGGCCGGTCTCTTCCGGCGACGCGCCGCGCACCGCGCGCAGGTAGATCGGCAGGAACGTAATCAGCGACACCAGCGCTGCACCGTGGCACGCCGCCATGGCGTCGCTGCGCCAGATCGACGGTTCGCGAAACAGGCGCGGCGGGATGAGCGGAGCGGTGGAATGCCGCTCCTGCCAAATCAGCGCCGCGAGCGCCAACAGGCCAAAGGCCAAAAGTCCGAGCGCCAGCGGTAGCGTGCTCGTGCGCATGCGCTGCAATTGCTCGAAGGCGAGGATCACCGGACTGACGAACATGATGAACAGCACCAGGCCGGGAATATCGAACGTGGTGCGGCGACGATCGGCTGGCCGCGCGGAAAGCCGCAGCACCAGCGCCATGGCGATCAGCCCGAGCGGCACGTTGACGTAAAAGATCGACCGCCAGCCGAACGCCCCGGTCAGATAACCGCCGGCGACCGGGCCGAACGTGCTGGAACTGACCGACACGCCGGCGAGGTAGCCCTGATAGCGGCCGCGCTCGCGCGGCGGTATCGCCTCGCCGATCAACGCCTGCGACAGCGTCATCAGGCCGCCGCCGCCGAAGCCCTGCAGCACGCGAAATGCAGTCAGCCATTCGATGTTCGGCGCCAGCGCGCACAGCACTGAGCCGAGCATGAAGATCGTCAGCGCCGTGATCATCATCGGGCGGCGGCCGAAGGTGTCGCCGAGCCGGCCGTAGACCGGCGCCGCGATGGTGTTGGCGATCAGGTAGGACACCACCACCCACGAGGCGCGCTGGATCTCGCCCAAATCCGAAGCGATCGCCGGCAACGCGGTGGCCACGATGGTCTGGTCGGCCACCGCCAGGAACATCGGCAGCATGATCGACGGGAAGACAGTGAAGAACAGCTTCCGCGGCGATTCCGGCTTCTCGGCCTCTATCACAGCCGGCACGGCGCGCTTGTCCGCGGCGCCGACAGTAGGCGTTTTGGTTGGCTCGATCGATTCGTTCATTGGCGAATTTTGCTGCCGGCCGATTGAAAACGCGAACTTTATCGAAAACGCACAGCAATGAACATTCGCCGTCCGGCAGCTTTGTCGTGCGTTCGCAGTGGCCGCCGTTCACTCGTGCCGTCGGGACCGGCCCGCGGCCGGCGCGGGCGCGTGTGTCTGAAACCAATATTTTCCGCCCGCGTTGATTTGGCGACCAGCAGGGACGCGTCCATTAGGTCGCTTTGCTGACTCACGATTTTGAGTTGGTGCCATGAGTGAGACTGCCAGTGCAACGGAACGCTGCCGTTTCAACGCAGCGACGAAGTCGATCATGTTTCGGGCGGGGATTGCGGTTGTTGCGGTTTGCACGCCGGCTTTGGCGCACGACAACGGCCAGTTCAGCAATGTTTCGCCGTCGGTGCGGGCGTGGTTCAAAAGCGTCAAGTCGCAGCACGGCGTGCCATGCTGCGACATCGCCGACGGCCATCGCACCGACTATGATATGCGAAAAAATCAATACTGGGTCCCGATCAACGGCACTTGGATGCCGGTTCCGGACGAGGCCGTTCTCAATAACGTCGGCAATCCGGTGGGCGATGCCGTCGTCTGGTACAGCATTTACGGCAGTCACGTGGTGATCCGCTGCTTCGTGCCGGGCGGCGGTGCCTGAGGCGCGATGGCGTCGCGCTGATTGAGTCACGGCGAGGAGCCCCCGAACGGGCGACGAAGCAATCCAGAGTCGATGCGCTCGGCCCTGGATGGCGTGGCTGCGCTCGCAGTGACGCATTCAAATCGGCACCTTCGCGAACAAAAAAAGCCGGCCGTCTGTGGCGGCCGGCTCGTCGACTGCGAAACGGCTGAAAGCCGCTGGGTCAGTCCAAAGGATCAGTCGAGAATCAGCCCACGAATCCGACGCGCTCTTGCTCGCGCGCTTCTTCGGCGGTGGCCGGCTGTGCCGGCAGTTGCAGCACGGTGGCTTCCTGCCCTTCGCACAAGAGCGTCAGCAGCACGATACGCCCATCGGGAAATTCAAGCGCGTCGTGGTGGGCGGCCAACTTGTCCTTGTTGACCTGACGGAAGATCGCGGTGCGGTGATTGATGGTCTTGGTCTTCCAGCCCAAGAGGCCGGCCGGCAGGCACGCCACCTCGCCGGCGAAGGCCAACTCGGTTCCGGGCCGGATACAAACGGCCAATCCGGCATCGTCGGCGGCGGAGAACCCGCGTGTTCCCGTCCCGAAGTCGCGGGTGACGAGCTTGTCGGCGACTTTCGCCGGCCGCGACCGCACGCTTTGAAGGCTAAAGTCACACATAGGCGACTCCTTTCTTCCCGGGCCATGGTCCCGGGGCTTTCTGCTACTCAAGCCCCACAACCCTCACGAACAACGATCTCGGCCAGGAATGGTGCCGCGCCGGCAAAGAAAAGACATTTCGGCGCACGCAACGAAGCCGCGCTTAGCGCCGCAGCCGCGCGGCGACATCATTCGTTTGACCGGAAGCCATCGTGAACCTTGCCGGGATTTGAGGCGGATGTGCGGCCCGCTTCGCGGCGGCGCGGTCACTTGACCGTGATGCCGCCGATCATGCCGTACCAATCATGGTCGGCGCAGCGCAGGTCGTATTTGCCCGGCTTGTGCGGCGTCAGGAATAGGTCTTTCTTGTCGCCGGGCTGCAACGTGACTTCGCTGCGATTGTTGTCGAGAACGCCTGGATTGTCGATTGTGGCTGTCGCAAAAAAGACCGGCGCCGTGAACTCGTGCGTCTCGTTGCCGTGGTTTTCCAGGTGCAGCCGATAGTGCACGCCGTGCCGAAAAATCAGGTGATCGGGTTCGAAGCTGTAGTCGACCAGAACGACGTCGAGCTTGACCGGTTTCGGAGCCGATTGCGCCAACGGCGCGGCGACCAGCAGTCCAAGGAGGCAGCCGATGCGCCACAGCGCGCGGGTCTGGCGCATGATCGTCGTCCCTGTTTTCAGCCGTAGTGAATCGAAGGTCGGCGGCGGCCGGGCTTTTATGGCGCAAAAAGAGGCATTGCTCAATGCGCGGCGGCCGCGCGGCCCGGCCCGGACACCCGTTTTATGGCCAGCAGCACAATTGGTACGAGCGCCGCGGAAAAAATCGCCCAGGTATGGAACACATCGATATAGGCAAGGAGCGACGCCTGGCCGCTGACCAGCTGGCCGATCAAACCGTAGGCATGGGACTGAGCGGTGGTGGGCGGCGCGCCCTGGTGGATGAAGTACTGGCTCATCTGGTTCACCGTCGAGTGGAATACCGGCGACGACGGGACCAGGTTTTCAACCAGGCGGGACTGATGAAATTGGCTGCGCCGCAGCAACTCGGTATTGGCGAGCGAGACGCCGACGCTGCCGCCCAGGTTGCGGGCGACGTTGATCAGGGCCGAGCCTTCGCTGGTCTTGTTTTGCGGCAGCCCGTCGTACGCGATGGTGTTGATCGGAATGAACAGGAAGGGCAGCCCGATCACTTGAAAGATACGGACCGTCGCAAAATACCAGAAGGTGGCGTCGGGCGTGAGATTGGTCGAATACCACATCGCCAACGCCACCGCGCCGAGGCCGAACGCGATCCAGTATTTCGGCTGCATCAGCCCGGTGACCTGGCCGGCTATCGGCATCACGACCAGCATCGCCAGGCCGCCCGGCATGACGGCGAGACCGGACAGCTCCGCCGTATAGGGGAAGCTTGTCTGCAACAGCTGCGGCAGGATCTGGTTGGAGCCGAACAGGATCGCGCCGACCGTCATCATGATCAAAAACGCCATGCCGAACTGGCGGCGAAAGAGCAGGCGAAGGTCGACGATCGGATCGCGCTCGGTCAGCTCCCAAAGCAGAAAGAAGACAAACGCCGCGGCGGCGATCAGGCTGAACGCGAGGATCGTGTTCGACTTGAACCAGTCGTCTTCCTGGCCGCGGTCGAGCACGAATTCCAGGCTGCCGAAGGTGAGCGCGATCAGCGCAAAGCCCATCCAATCGATGCGCAAGCCGCCGGCGAGGGACTCGCGCCGCTCGCGTTTGAGTGCCTCCGGTTCGACCAGCACCCAATTCACCAGGATGAGCGACACGATGCCGATCGGGATATTGATGAAGAAAATCCAGTGCCAAGAGTAATTGTCGGTGATCCAGCCGCCGAGCGTCGGCCCCACCGTCGGCGCCACGATCACGGCGATGCCGTAGAGCGCAAAAGCTTGTGCCCGCCGCTGCGGCGGGAAGGTGTCGGCGAGGATCGCCTGCTCGCTGGTCGGCATGCCGCCGCCGCCTAAACCCTGCAGGATGCGGAAGAAGATCAGCGCGTTGAGGCTCGGCGCCAACCCGCACAGCAGCGAGCTTGCCGTGAACAGCGCCACGCATATCATGTAGAAGCGCTTGCGGCCGATGACGTTCGACAGCCAGCCGCTGACCGGCAGCACCACCGCGTTGGCGATCAGGTAGGTCGTCACCACCCAGGTGCTCTCGTCGATGCTGGCGCCGAGGCTGCCGGCGATGTAGCGCAGCGACACGTTGGCGATCGCGGTGTCGAGCACGACCATGAAGGTGGCGATCGACACGATGACCGCGACGAGCCACGGATTGCGGTCGCCGGCCGCCGAGCGGCTCGGGCTCCAGCCGCGGTACTGGGCTTGCTCGCTCATCGCAGTCTTACGGTCGGCACCACCGACATGCCCGGGCCGAGCAGCAGGTCGGGCGGCCTGTCGAACACGATCTTGACCGGAACCCGCTGCACGATCTTGACGTAATTGCCGGTCGCGTTCTGGGCCGGCAGCAGGCTGAACGCCGTGCCGCTGCCGGCCTGCACGCTGTCGATGTGGCCCTTGAAGGTGCGGTCCGGGAAGGCGTCGACCGCGATGTCGACCGGCTGGCCGGGCCGCAGCGAGGCGAGCTGCGTCTCCTTGAAATTCGCCGTGATCCAGACGTCGCGCGGCACGAACATCATCAGCGCCTGCCCGGCGGCGGCATACTGGCCTTTGGCGGCGGTGAGCTGCGTCACGTAGCCGGCGACCGGCGCGGTGATGATTGTGCGGCCGAGATTGACCTTCGCCTGCTCGAGCCCGGCGCGCATCTGCTCCAATTGCGCCTGCGCCTGCAGCGCCTGGCTTTGCAGCACGGGCAATTGCTTCTCGGTGGCCGTGGCATTGGCCTGCGCGGCGTCATAGGTGGCCTGGGCTTGCAGGAAATTTGAATGGTATTGCTGGGCCTGCTCGACGGTGACGGTACCGGTCTTGAGCAGCCCCTGATAACGGTCGTTTTGCTGTTGCGCGAAGGTGAGCGCCGCTTTCGCCTGCGCCGCCTGCTTGTCGGCCTGTTCGATGCGCGCCTGCTGCGCGGCGATTTGCGCGTCGAGATTGGCGATGTTGGCCTGCGCCTGATCGACCTGCGCGGTGCCCTGGTCGGTCTGCACCTTGAAGTCGCTGGGGTCGAGCCGCACCAGCACGGTGCCGGCCGCGACGAACTGATTGTCCGTCACCGGCACGTCGACCACCTGGGCATTGAGCTGGGCGCTGATGGTGACGGTGCGGGCGTCGATGAAGGCGTCGTCGGTCGATACATATTTGCTGGCGTTGATCCACCAGACGGTTACGCCGACGAAGATGGCGATGCCGATCGCCGCGATCGCCAGCACCAGCGCCCGATGCGCCCGCAGGCGGTCAAGCCAGGACGGTTCCCGTGGTCGCTCGGCGACACTCGGCCGCGCCGGGCGGCCCGGCACGGTCTCCTGGCGGCGTTCGTCATCGACGCGCTGGTCCATGCTTTTGATCGAACGTCTGGGGTGCGGGTCCGTTTCCCCTCCCGGACAGGAAGGCGGGCGGCGCAGCAATCAATGTCCCGACGTGGTGTAGCGATTAACGCTGCAGGAGGCTAGTCCGGGCGGTGTACGCATGAACCGCATGTCCGCCGCCTGGTCGCCGAGAGCCGGCCTGGGGAACGGACGTCGTTTTGCGCCGGCAGACGCCAATCGGCGCATGGCCCTGGTTCGTTGCGGCGCCCCTCGCGCAACGCTTTGCGCGATCGGCGTAAGCTGTCGCCGTCCATGACGCGTAAGGCTTCGGCGTCGCAAAATTCCTGCCGCCACGCGACCATTCCTTGGAAGGATTTCCTTTTTCGAAGAC
>JASHSE010000498.1 GCA_030036975.1 Xanthobacteraceae bacterium
TGCGCGCGCCGCTGGCACTGGTGCTCGGCGCCGAAGGCAAAGGCTTGCGGCAATTGACCGCTGCAACGTGCGATCGCCTGGCGCGGCTCGACCTGCCGGGCGCAATCAAAAGCCTCAATGTCTCGAACGCCGCGGCGCTCGCGCTCTACATCGCAAGCCACGAGCTTCGCTGACCCTCGCTAGATCATTGCGAGTCCCAAAAAGTCTGTATCGCAGTGTTTGGTTGCCAACATAATCGGGCGGCGAGCGCCGACGGTGGCCCGTTCTTAGTGTCAGGTAAACCAAGCTTACGAACTTTCCCAATTCTCGACTGTATTGCAACAAAAAAGTGTTCTTTTAGCTAGAAACACTTCGCCCGTATCTGGCGGAGGATCCGATGACTGCGGGGGCCGTGAACGCCGCGACGATGCCTCTCCGCGGCATGTCCAATTCGAGCGCACCGCGATCCAGCTTCGTTTTTGTAGCTGCTTGCTTTGCGGTCGTCCTGTTTGCGCTGGTCCCGGCGAGCACCCGGATCGCAGGGCTTCAACTCGACGGCCTTTCGATTGGCTTGATCCGGGCAGTGGGCGCGGGCCTATTGACCGGACCTCTGCTGATCATTTGCCGTCTGCAGCCGCCGAATGACGTGAAGGATCTGCGCTTATTGCTGGTGTATGCGTTTGGCAATTTTGCCGGGTTCCCGGTCCTGTTCAGCTTAGGCACCCAGAGGACTTCCGGCGCACATGCGGCGCTTATCATGGCGGTAACGCCTCTATTGGTTGGAATTATTGGAATTATTCTGGATCGCCGCCTGCCGCGATGGAGTTGGTTTCTTGGCATGGCCATCGCGGTGATAGGTGAAGCGGCTCTGGTCGGCTTGGGCAATCTTCGGACCGCAGCCGGCGCCGCAGTCGCCGGCGATGCCATTGTGTTCGCCGGCTGCGCGTCGTCGGCAATCGGCCTCGCCGCCGGTGCGCGGCTGGGTTCACGAATGAACCCGTTGGCGGGAGCTTTTTGGGCCGTGACGATTGCTGCCGCCGGACTTGCTCCGTTCGCCGCAGTACACGTTTTGGCCGCCCCATACAAATATTTGAATCTGACGTGGATGACGTGGGTTGCCATCGTCCAAATCACGCTTGGCGCAGCGGTCTTGGCGAACATCTCATTGGTTTGGGCCCTGTCGAAAGGCGGTCTCGTTCGCGTTGCGCCGCTTCAGTTCGCCCAGCCCGTCTGCGCGTTGTTCTTTGCGAGTGCGCTGCTGAATGAGCACCTGACGTTATCGTTATTGTTCGTCGCAGCTGCGATCGTCTTTGGCATCGTTACCGCATCCTGCGGAGCGCGCCCCAATTCGGTAACAAGAGAGGCTGTCCGTTCGGTCATCGCGCGCTTTCGGCTTGTGGTACGATTCCTCTCGCCGATGTTTCTGGAGCCGGAGCAGGAGCATAGGCGGCTCGATGGTGGGCTGGTATCGCCCCGCTCGGGAGCCGAGCCTCCGGTCGACCGCTTCGCCGAGCGCCTGGCCAAGATTATAGGAACTTGACACCGACAAATCGGGCGCTCGTCCAGACGAGCTGGCAATGGCGGCGGACGCTGCCGTCCCTGGTCAACAGGAGATGAAACTTATGCGGCACGTCGGCCGTGGAACATGCGAGGGCAAGACGCGCGCCACTCTCAGACATGTCCCAAATAACGCATGGGAAAGGTTTGCCGGCCGGCGCAAACGATACAAGGGCAGCGCGACGCATGGGGCGTCGCTTGGCTTTCCGTTGGTCCTGCCGTCGCAGAAGCATTTTGGCCCACCGCAAGCAACAAACGAGGCAGGCCTCCCTAACTCCCATTAGATCAGTGCGGGTCTAAATAAATCAATAATCGCTGCGTCCGGTTGCCGACACAGTCGATAATTGCATCGCGCAGAAGTTAGTGGAAAAGATGATGGATGATTGCCGCGATGAAAAGCGCTCCTTTGTCGTCGCCGACGTAGTGATCAAAGACGGCAAGACAGAGCAAAGCAGTCGTCACGACGCGCAACATGGCGCCGGCCGGTCCCAGCAGCGGATGAAGAAACACCTTGCGGAACTAAAACATTTTTTAGGGCAAAACGTCCGGAGACGATCTTGAGCAGTGCGACTGCAATTTCGCCGCATCGGGAGATTGCCTACTCGCGGCGGTCCGCGCGCCCTATCGTACGTCGCCAAAACTTTTCTGAACTCCGTTTGGTTGCGCGGGAGAACGCCCCGGCATCGACGGCCTCGATAGCCTTGGTCATCGCCTCTGCTTCCGAAGCACTGTCCCTTGCGGTCACAAACTCCAGCAGTTTGGCGCGGCCCGAGATCAAGGCCCTGCCGCTCGTACGCCGCACGCGAGCACGCCATTTGCCGGGCTCGCGCTCGTAGGCGCTGATCGTGAATTGCTTGTAGTCCACCGGCAGCCCCTGCACTGTGGGCGAGGACCATGGATGATGCCGGGTAAGCAAATGCTTGCGATCATACGTGGTATTGGACGGACTTTATGCAAATCGGCTTCACCACGTTGTAGCACAACGTGCCGGGGTCGGTCAGCGTCGCCGCGGCCGAGGCAGTCAGCGAGTCCGCCGCCGTCGGCGACACCCGGATCACATAGGTCGTGCCGGGGGGCGCTCGCGCGGGCCTTTGTCAGATCGAGCCAGCAAACGTTACTTGTTCCAAGGGTAGTTGTGACGCCACAGCGGCATTGGCCAGCGGGGATACGGATGGCCGATGAACGGCCGATGATACGCAACATGCGTGCGGTATGGCCACGCGTGAACGCCGTAGCCATAGCGGTAGTGATAACCGTAGCCGTAGTACGGCCTATGGGGATAGCCGAAGGCCGGACCGTAACCCGGCGTCGGCGTCCAAGTGTGGTACGGCACCATGATGCCGGGGCCGGCATATTCGGGGCCTTGATTGACGACGTAGATCGGCGCCGGCGCGATCGGCACCGGCTCCAGCACCGGCGCGAACGGCCTGGCGAAGACGACCGAATGGCAGCCGCAGCCCATGGTCCATCTCACCAGCGGCGGCGGGGGCGGCGGCGGCAGCGGCGCGACCGGCTGCGCAAAAACGACGGCAGCGCTCGGCACGCCGCACGTGCCGCAACCGCCCCAGCCGGGAGCCCAGCCCCAGCCGCCGGCGGAAGCGATCGACGTCGTGCCGACGGTGAAGACCGCGGCAAGACCAGTGAGAACAATGCGATGTAACGACATGACACTCCCTGACTGACGAGCCTCCATTTTGCGGAGGCGGATTGCGACGGTCCGCGGCGCGGACTGCCGAAGAAAATTCATCGACCTTTGTGGTGCCCACCGTCGTTTTGATGGCCCGGCTCCGACTGCGCGCCGCCGCGACCGACCTGCGGCGCAACGACAATTCCAGGTGCATGATTGGGCGCGTATTCGGTCGCCGGATACGGCGCCGATTCGCTTGACCAATAGCGATAGTAGGTCGGCGCCGGCGGCGGCAGCTTGCGATTGGCCGGCGGCAGGATTTCGAGGCGGCCGATGCGCGGCCGCCGTCCATCCGCCGGAAAATAACCTGGCGTCGGATAGACGAGCGTCGGCGGATACGGCCGCCAGATCACCGTCTCGGTCACCATGTTGGGACGATCGAGGCCGAACTCGCCTTCGACGATGCCCCACGATGCATCGATGCCGTGGATGTAGACCGGCACGTCGGGGCGGCCGGGAATGACGATGACCGGCCCGCGCTGCGCCAGCGCCGATGACGCGGTGGCGGCCAGCAGAAAAAACCCGGCGTAGAGCGAACGCATGAGCGGCCCGAAGAAACGGCAAGTCACGCGCATTGTAGGAAAAGTGCCGGCCGAATTGGTTTACAACCGAGGCTTTAGGTCGCTGAATTGTTTGGTAACATTAACGCCAGCTACTGGCCTTCGTGCCAAACCAGGCGGCGGGCCAAAAAATTGCGCAGCACGGCCGCGCCCGCGCAAAGCAGCGCAAAAGCGAGCGCCACGACGGCAATCTCGGCGAGCCCCGCGGGCCGATCCGCTAAACCACCGCCCGCGCCGAGCGGCGCCAGTTTCTTGAACAAGGCTGCCAACATGCCGACAGCGGCGCCGGCGACGGCGGCATGGCTGATGCGCCACGGACGAAAACCGTCGCCTGAAGAACGATAGATCGACGACAGCGGCATCAGGGGTCTTACCGTATGGGTTCTTGGTTCGAGGTCTTAGATAACCCCTATGCGCAGGCGATGCCAAGTCACCTCGGCGGCGTGTAAGGATCGGAGTCCCTGGCGCAATCAGCGGGTATTTCTTCAGACCGTGCTCGAACTCCGCCATGATATGAGGCAATGTGCCGGAAACGGACGTTCAGCCAACCGGTTTTGCCTCTGGGAATTTCCATTTGCCGTTCAGAATTTCGGGCCGGGGACGGTACAGCCGCACGGTATAGTTCCAGCCCGCCATGATCGGCAGGCAATTAGGAATTTTCCCGTCGCAGCCGCCGAACTGAATGGCAACCGAACCATCAGCGTTTTTCTTTGCGGTGATGCTGTTGAGCGAGTAGGCATCGTACGGATTCTTTTCGAAATAGCCTTGGGCGTTGTACACGCTGACCGACCAGAACGCGTCGACCGGCACGTCTTTGACATTGAGTTTGTGGATAGTTGTGCCGTCGTTTTTCGTCGGAGTGACGCTGAGATAGGTCGCGTCCTTGTCGGGATTGCCGCCCCAGCCGGCAGCGGTCGCGATCAGGTGCCGGACAGGGTCAACCGCGCCCTTTGTCCCGAACGAATGGGCAAATCCGCCGGTGTAATTGTTGAGGATCAGCAATGCACCGCGAATATCTTTCTGGCTCTTCTGGTCCCAGTTCGGGATTGCGAACGTTCCCGGGCTTTTCTGTTCAGCCTTGATGGAATCCTGCAGCGCGTGAACCTTGTCCAGGTCTTTCGGATCGTTAGGATCGGCAAGAGTACGAATCGCGATCAGTACATACCGCGTGCCGACGCTCTGCCGCGTGAAGGTGTGCGTTCCCGCTCCATAATAGACACCCGGAACGTAGTGATCCTCGTTGATGATCTGCAAAGACATGAAGCGCTTACCGGCGTCCGGCATCGTGACAGTGACCGGCCCGGCATCCAGATCGAACACGCCCGACGAATAGAGCGTGTCGCGGTTAAGCCGGATGACGATCTGGTTGTCGATGGACGCCGGTTCGCGCCGGTGGAACAGTTTTCCGAGGCCGGCTTCCTTCACGGAGTTGCTCATATAGAGGTCGCTCTCCGCCCGAGCGAAGTTGTCGACAGTGACGGGAACGGTGTTTTGTGCGAGTGCCGGAGTTGAAATGCAGAACAAAGCGAACGTCACGAATGCGGTTTGTCGCATGGCGTGCTCCTAATTTGCCTTGCTTAACGCTGGCGGTGTCCATTGGCACTTCTGGGCGGCCACTTTTGGCACATAAGCGCGAAACGTTAGCGAAAACGGCTTGCCTTCCGCCGAAGGCAGCCAGTTTGATTCGGGGATACCGGAAATCGGCTTGGGGCCGATCGCGATTTTCAACGACCCATCCGCTTCCATTTGCAGAGGCGAATGGTTGTTGAAATTGTAGCGCTTCAATGCATTGGGCACGACGCGATAATCCGGCACGCCGACCAGAATCACCGACCAATAGCCGTCCGCAACAGAACCCGGCAGCTTGTCGGCCGGGAAGTGCATGACATAGCTGTTGCTGCCGTTCAGCGGCTGCCCGTTGGCATCGCGAGTTCCGGCGAAGTAGACCACCTCGCTCGGCGTGTTGGCCCAGATGCCTGCATAATTTGCGGCCGTTCGTAGCCGGTAATTGGCTCCGTAGTTGCCCCCGGTATTCGCACAAAGCCAATGGTTGACGTACGGCGCGGTCTTGGTCAGCGCGGCTTCCTTGAACTGCGAGATGATCGGGCGTAGCTGCACATCGATTGCGGCGCGAGCCTCCTTGCCGGACGCCACGTAGGCCGCGACGGCACGAACCTTCTGCTGCATCTCGGCGGCATTGGGCGCGACATCGAGTGCGCTCGACAGACGAGCGTCGACATCGTCGAAGATGTCGACGCCTATCAGCTCCGTGTTGTCGAACATCGTGATCGCGGGAGGTGGCGCAATCAGCGGCGTACCCAATGCCGTAGCCTTGAACTGGTGCTGAAGCCGAACAGCACCGTCGGGATCGCCCTTGATCTCCACGCGGCCAAGCATCTTGGCCTTGCTGCCGTGTAGTTCGATGCGGGCGGCATCGACCGGAATCGAGCCGCGGAAGCCCGGCGTGACCAGCGCGAACTTGCCGTACGGCTTCGATGGAAATGTCCGTTCGTTGATGTTGGCGATCACCTCGCCCCATTCGTCGAGAATCTGCGCCGTGTAGTATCGGCCCTTGATCTCCGGGATTTCGAGAAGGACGGGCGTTCGATCATCCGCCGCCAACCATGCTTCGAAATAGGCGACGTCGAAATTCGGATTGACGAAATCGGCGGATCCCAGCGGATTGTATTTGATTGCGTTATAGGCGAAGCCGTCGCCACGCCGGTCCATGTGCTCCTGTCGGATCACGAGCACACGTCCGAGCAGATACGTATAGGCATCGCTGAGAGTCTTTTCGTCGGGTTTGGGAGGCGCCGTCTGCGCCCATGCCGACGCCGTCACGGCGACAATGGCCAGCGTTGCGAGGACGATCTTTTTCATGAAAACCTCATGCGAATTTTTAAGCGGCGCCGCCGTCTCTCATTTCAGCTCAAACGGATAAATCACCTTCCAGTCGTTCTTCATGTCGACCACGGTCCAGCCTTTGGCGGTCGCCTCGTCGAGCGCCTTGTCGAGCTTGCCGACCGCCGAATTGCGGTCATAGGCGTATTCGCGTGCGGCGTCGGTGTGATGCACGAGGCCGGCAAAGCGCGCGCCAGCGCCAGCCATAGTCCACTGCAGCATTTGCAGGTCGCCGTCGGAATTGCCGAAGGCGAAGATCGGCCGCCGTCCGATGAAGCGGTTGATGCCAACCGGCTTGCCGGGTCCGTCGTCGACGAACTCCATCTGCGGAAGCTTCATCAGCGCCGGCGTGCCATCGGCGCCGGTTTCGAACTTGACGACGCCCGAGGAGCCGACGACTTGCTCCGGCGGGATGCCGTAGATTTTCTCGACCCACGGCCGCATGAATTCGACACCGCCGCCGGAGACGATAAATGTCTTGAAGGCGTTGCCGCGCAGATAGGACAGCAACTCGATCATCGGCTGATAGACAAGATCGGTATAGGGGCGGTGGAAGCGGGGATGGCGCGCGGCGGCGAGCCAGTCCAACACGACTTTCCGGAATTCGTCGGTGGTCATGCCGGCATGCGTCGCCATGAGGACGGCGAGGACGCCCTTTTCGCCGCTGGCGGCGAACGCCTTCATGTCGTGGTCGAGCACCGCTTTGAACGGCTGCTCTGACTTCCATTCCGGATGTTGCGGCGCCAGCGCTTTCACGCGGTCGAACGCGAAGATCGCCTGAAAGTAGTTCGGCTGCTCGGTCCACAGCGTGCCGTCATTGTCGAAGGTGGCGATGCGCTCGTTCGGCGGTACGAAGTCCGTCGCGCCGGGCGTGGTGACGCGCGCGACGAAATCAGTGATCGACTTTTTCGCGGCGCCGTCGTTCCAGGACGGCAGCGGGTCGCCTTGCGGCGCCTGCGCTTGTGCGCCGACCGTGCTGGCCAGCACCAACAGGGCTGCCAGCGCGGCACGACGGGTGTATCCAGGACCCATGATCGATGGGCCTTTATGCATTAGTCGTTGGTCGGCTGCTTAAGCCTCGCCATGATCTGATCGAGATTGAAGCTCTGTGGCGTTTGATGCGGCGGATATTGCTTGAGCGAGTCGGCGAACGCGCCGGCAATCGCCTGGGCGCCATAAATCAGATACGCCTTGTGCAAGGTCCAGGCGTAATACTCGTTCGAGGTGACCTGCGCGCGCTCATAGGGATCCATGCGCAGATTGAAGAACAGCGGCAGCCGCCGTGCGGTGAACGGCTCGCCCCAGATGTCGAGCGTACCGGGCGTTTTCTGTTCGAAGAAGACGAGCTTCCAGTTGCCAAAACGGATGGCGACAAGCTGACCGTCGTCGTCGAAGTAAATGAAACCACGGCGGGCCGAATGGTCCTGCTGTCCGGTCAGGTAAGCAAGCTGATTATAGCCGTCGAGATGCACCCGATAGGTACGATCGCCGATTGTCCAGCCGTTCAACAGGCGATCCCTGACGCCGGTGTCGCCGGCCGCCGCGAGCAGCGTCGGGAACCAGTCGTGGCTGCCGAAGATGTCGTTCACCACGGTTCCGGGCTTGATATGCCCGGGCCAGCGGATCATCGCCGGCACGCGAAAAGCGCCTTCCCAGTTGGTATCCTTCTCGCTGCGGAACGGAGTCATCGCCGCATCCGGCCATGAATTCATGTGCGGCCCGTTGTCTGTGGTGTAGAGGACGATGGTGTCGTTGGCGATGCTCAGATCATCGAGGGTGTGCAGCAATTTGCCGACGTCGCCGTCATGCTCGATCATGCCGTCGGCATATTGGTTGTCGGGCATGCCGCTCTGGCCGCGCATCGAAGGACGCACGTGCGTGTAGAGATGCATGCGCGTCGTGTTCATCCAGACGAAGAACGTCTTGTTGGCAGCTACCTGCCGCCTAATGAAGTCGATCGCTGCGTTGGTGGTCTCGTCATCGATCGTCTCCATCCGCTTTTTGGTCAGCGGGCCGGTGTCCTCGATGGTTTGCTTGCCGACCTTGCCAAAGCGCGGATCGACGGTCGGGTCATCGATGCTGCTGGCTTTGCAGCGCAGCACGCCGCGTGGGCCGAACCTGGCCTTGAATGCCGGGTCCTTCGGGTAGTCGGGGTCTTCCGGCTCTTCCTCGGCATTGAGGTGATAAAGGTTGCCGAAGAATTCGTCGAAGCCATGTACGGTCGGCAGATATTCGTTGCGGTCGCCGAGATGGTTCTTGCCGAATTGGCCAGTGGCGTAGCCGAGCGGCTTGAGCGCTTCGGCGATAGTGATGTCTTCCGGCTGCAAGCCGACGGTCGCGGCCGGGATTCCGACTTTGGACAACCCGGTGCGGATCACCGACTGGCCGGTGATGAAGCTCGACCGACCCGCGGTGCAGCTCTGCTCGGCATAATAGTCGGTGAACATAAGGCCTTCGCGGGCGATGCGGTCGATGTTCGGCGTGCGGTAGCCCATCAGGCCGAACGTGTAGGCGCTGACGTTCGACTGGCCGATATCGTCGCCGAAGATGACGAGGATGTTCGGTCTGTTGCCGGACGGCGCCGCGGGCTGCTGCTGCGCCTGCGCGAACTGTACGGGGCTGCCTGTGGCGATCGCCGACGCTGCGGCAAACGTCGTGCCGGCAAGCAGCACATTGCGGCGGTTGAGGGCACGCTCGCTTGCGTTCGATCGATCTCCTGATTGATCTCCTTGATCGCCGTTACCTTGGCTTGACATGCCTCACTCCCTACTCTGATGACACATGTGTATCCGCCACGTCCGCATGGCATGCGGCCAAGCAATAGCGGCAGCAGATACCGAGCCGCCTTTGATCGTCGCCGCCCGAAAACCACAGCGGATCAGCAAGAAAAGCCGACTCGCGCCGAATGGCTGCGCGATCAGACCTTCGTTGTGTCGTCAGTTAGCAGGGTGGATACGGATAATATCCGCACCGCGCACTGTTATAGTAGTTGTTATAATAGGACGAGCCTGCGGCTGCCGCACCGACAGCAGCGGCGCCGACAGCGGCTCCGGCCGCAACGCCTGGATACCAGCGGCCGCCGCGCCAGTAGCCGCCTCGGGCGGCATAACCGCCACGATAGGCGCCACCTCGGTAAGCGACGCCGCCGCCACGAAAGGCTCCACCATGGAAGGCGCCGCCATGGAAGGCGCCCGCACGAGCGCCGCCTCTAAACGCCCAAGCCTCAGTGGAGACCGCCGCGGTGCTCAGGATGAGTGCGGCAGCAACAGAAACGATGGTTCGATATGACATAGGAACCTCCATCGGGTTGCCTAGTCCTTAGCAACTGCAAAATCGATCATCTTTCAATAACTTGTCGCTTCTTGCTTGTTCTTAGCGCTCTTTGGTTGTGAAAACTGAAGCGAGCCGATGTCAGTGATTCCAAAAGTCAGAGATGGAGAATTGCGTGTGACAGCCGTCACATCGCGCGGTGCGTAACGAACCCGCGATGAGACTTTTCCACAGCGCAGAAGAATTCAATCGGTTGGCCTTGGTAACCAACTATCGCCAACTTCAATCGATTCAAATCGTTATGCTGCCAAGTTGCCGTCAAGCCAGGGCCGGCGCAATTTCGCCCGCACTGTGGATATCACCGACTAAACGCACCTCGATTTGGGCGCCTCGCAGTTTGTGACCAAGCAATTCCAGATCGGCCTGGTCGGCTACGCCTACGAGCAGCTCACGCCCGACAGCGGCTGCGCCCCAATCCTGTGCCCGTTCGAGTCGCGCGTGTTCGGCATCGGACGGCAGGTCGGATCTATTTTTCCCGTCGGCTCCATGCAGGGCTACATCACCTTCGTGATCTCGCCCGCTCCACCGACCCAGTCATCGGAAAAACCGATGGCCGCGAAGTAAGGGCGTTGCTTCCGATGTCGGTTGAGTGCCCTTTAGACCGGCGACGAAGCGCCATCGCTGTCCAGTTCGCGCGCACCCCTATTCGGCGGCCTCGGCCGCCACCGGCCGGCGCGCCGCAATGCCGGTGAGATCCGGCAGCACCAGGCGCAGCATCTCGGCCTCGTCGCGCGCCACGAGTTCGGCGCGCTCGCCGTCTTCCAGATGGAACGCGGAGAGCTGCCGGAACGGCGCGCTGCCGACGATGCCCGAGCCGCGCAGCACCAGATAGATGCAGCGGCCGTCGCCGCGGTAGGTCGCGCCGCGCTGCAGCCGCACCAGCTCGGCGGCGCATTGCCGTTCGGTGAAGCTGCCAAGCGGTTTGTGGGCCACGCCGGGCTCGTCGGCCAGCGGCAGCCATTCGTAATGCGCCGGATCGACCATGATCGGATCGCGGTAGCGCGGCTTTGGATATTCCATGCGCTCGCCGTGGACGTGCTCCCAGATCGCCTGGTAGCCGTCGGTGGCGCGGCGGCCCTCGACATCGTCGTTGCGGCGGAAAATGCCGCCCTCGAACGTGCCGTACTTTTTCAGCTCCGCGGTGCCGGCGTCAACTTGCTCGCGCGACAAATATCCGCTGCCGCTGGCGCCGCCGAACTGCAGCACCACAGTGGTCGAGCGGCCTTCCGAACTTTGCGGGCCGTACGGCGCGCCTTCCGGAAAGTAGCCGAAGCTGCCGGCGCCGAGCTTGCCGTTACGGTCGAAACTTATCGTGCCTTCGAGCTGAAAGCGAAACTGATCGAAATTGTGCCGGTGGCGCGGCGAGGAAAAGTCGCCCTCAAGCTGGCCGATGCTGAACTGGAAGTTGCCGAGCGCGCCGGGCGTGCCGTTGAGCAGATGCCGGTAATGGAAGGTGCCGCCGCGATGCTGCAAGCCGCGCTTCCATTCCACTTCGTCAGCATGAACGATCTTCATCGGATGTTCTCCGTCGTGAGAACCGGGCGATGCGGCAACGCCGTCGTTACGTATCCTGTCGTTACGTATTCTAATGTCTCTCGCGACCATTGTCAGCCGTGCGAAAAACGCACCCGGAACGGCCGCACTTGCGTCAAGCGCCACGGCAAGATGCCGCAGCGCGCTTTATTCGCCTGGACTGCGCCACAGCCCGGCCATATCGATTCGAGCCGCGCTGGCCGGCGCGGCGATTGTCCACTAGCATCAGGCCGGTGGAGCGGGAGGAGCGGGGCGGATCAACCTATTCCGCA
>JASHSE010000499.1 GCA_030036975.1 Xanthobacteraceae bacterium
CTCAGGCGCGCCGTCGATCTGAGCAAAGCCAAGGTGTGGAAGTTCGAGTTGTGGCGCCACGGCGACGAAAAGCTCAATCGCGGCGATGCGGTGCAAGGTTTGATCGAGATGCTCGAGCGCCTGATCAAACGCGCCGGCAAGGAGGGGCTGCGGCTGGCGCCGCTCATTGTCATTGGCTGCCCCGGCACCATCGAGCCCGACGGCGCCATCGCGCGCGGCGCGCAGAACCTGCCCGGCAACTGGGAGAAAAGCAGCCGCTTCAACCTTCCGCAGGTGCTTGGCGAGGCGATCCCCAAGGTCGGCGCGCACGATACCATGATCCTCATGCACAACGACGCAGTGGTGCAGGGATTGAGCGAACTGCCGCGCATGCACGACGTCGAGCGGTGGGGCATCTTCACGATCGGCACCGGCTTGGGCAACGCGCTGTTCAGCAACCGGCGTCCGGATTAGGGCTGGTCGACAAATCAGCCGAGATTCACGACACCCGCCGCGCCGTCTTCGGCGCCCCAGGCCAGCAGCAGCCCGTCGGCGCTCCAGGCCAGCGCGGTCACGGGCGCATCGCCCGGCCTCTTGGCCAAGATCTCGGCGCCGTCCTCGATGCGCACGAGCAGGACCATGCCGTCGCCATAGCCGGCGGCGACGATGTCCTGCTTGGGATGGCAGGCGACCACCTCGACGCGCGGCTCGGCCGGCGCCAACAGGCGCGGCTGCTTGCCCGTCGGACCGTCCTTGGTGTGGAACGGCCAGAGAATAAGCTGCGTCGAGCCGGAGGTCGCCAGCCAGCGGCCGCCCGCGGTCCAGCCGAGCGACATGACGCGCGCCGCATAGCCCGACATGCGCATGTGCTGGCGGTCAATCAAGCGCCAGCCATGCAGCATCGGCTCCTGCATGGTGGTGACGAGAAAGCGGCCGTCAGGACTGATGGTGGCGCCGAGATGCGAACCCTTCCATTCCAGCCGCTCCGGCGCGGCTTGCGACGCGTTGGGAAACCACAGCGTGGCGCCATTGTAATGAGCGATGGCGAGGCGAAAGCCCTTGGGCAAAAACGCAAGCCCGCCGACCGTCGACGGCGCCTCGAATTGCCGGGGCTCTTTGGCCTGCACGAACGCGGTCTTGCCCGCCGACCAAGCCGCCGCGCCATCCGGCCCGAGCGCGACGTGATCGATCCAGCGGCTGTTGGGATCGGTGGCGAGCACGCGGCTCGATCCGATGTCCGTCGTGACCACCTTGCCGTCGTCGCCGCCGCTGACGATGCGCGCGCCATCGCTGGCCGACGCCAGGATGGCGCCGCCATGGATCGTCATGCGCCGCTCTTCGCCATCCGGCTCGGCAAACACGAGCGCTTCCTCGCCGAGCGCGAACACGGCGGTGCGGCCGAGAAAATGCGCGCCGACCACTGCGCCGCCTGCGGCCACCGCGCGGGTGCGCTCGACCACGGAGACGGTGTCGCTGCGGGTCTCGCTCATATCAAGCGATACAGCGCTCGAACCCTTCGGTGATCGTCTTGCCGGGCAGGTTGCGGCCGATGAAGACGATGCGGCTTTCGCGTTTCTCGTCCTTGTTCCAGGGCCGCTGGTGATCGCCGTCCAAAATCATGTGCACGCCCTGAAAGACGAAACGCTGGTCGTCGCCCTTGAACGCGAGGATGCCTTTGCAGCGCAGAATGTTCGGGCCTTCCTTCTGCACCAGATCCTGGATCCACGGAAAGAATTTGTCGGGATCGAGCGGCTTGTCGCTTTTCAGCGACATCGATTGCATGTCCTCGTCGTGATAGTGCTTGAGCCCGCCATGATGATGGGCATGGTGATGGTCGTGATCGTCCCCGTGGTCGTGTCCGTGCTCGTGATCGTGGTCTTCGCCTTCCAGGAACGCCGGCTCGATGTCGAGGATGCGATCGAGATCGAAGGCGTTGCGGCCCAAGACTTCGCCGAGCGGAATCCTGGCGCGCTGGGTCTTGTGCAGCCTGGCGTACGGATTGATGCCGCGGATGCGCGCCTCGACCTCGTCCAGCTCTGCGGCCGACACCAGGTCGGTCTTGTTGAGCAAAATCACGTCGGCGAACGCGATCTGGTTCTTGGCCTCGGGCGCATCCTTGAGCCGCTCGTTGAGCCACTTGGCGTCGGCCACGGTGACCACGGCATCGAGCTTGGTGCGCCGCCCGACATTCTCGTCGATGAAGAAGGTTTGCGCCACCGGCGCCGGATCGGCGAGCCCGGTGGTCTCGACGATGATGGCGTCGAATTTGCCCTTGCGCCGCATCAGGCCGTCGAGGATGCGCACCAGGTCGCCGCGCACGGTGCAGCAGATGCAGCCGTTATTCATCTCGAACACTTCTTCGTCGGCGCCGACCACCAGATCGTTGTCGATGCCGATCTCGCCGAATTCGTTGACGATCACGGCGTATTTCTTGCCGTGTGGCTCGGACAGGATGCGATTGAGCAGCGTGGTCTTGCCGGCGCCGAGGTAGCCGGTCAGCACCGTGACCGGAATCTTGTCAGTCATTGGTCCCTCCGTCCGCTCTCTATATAGGCATCCGCCGGCGCTTGCATCCTCACCCGCCGGTCGTTCGACCGCGACGATGAGCCGGGTGGCGCCGGCTTGATCGAAGGGGCGCTTGGGTTATCGTTTCCTCCACCCGGGCGTGCCAGGGAGGAAACAATGCGCCATCAGGCGCGGATCATCGCCGGCATCGCGATCGCCTGCGGCGCTGCGGCGGGTGTCGCCGTTGCGGCCGGCGCCGCGGCGCAGGACTATCCGGCCCGCGTCGTCCAGATCATCGTGCCGGCGACGGCCGGCTCCAGCGCCGACATTTTGGGCCGCGTCCTGGCCGACGGCTTGTCATCGCGGCTCGGCAAGCCGTTCATCGTCGTCGATAGACCGGGCGCGGCCGGCGTGCTCGGCACTGCCGACGTAGCGCGCGCCAGCCCCGACGGTTACATGCTGATGCACGGCGCGACATACTCGATCACCGTGCAGCCGCTGATCGACAAGCAAGCCGGCTACACGGTCAAATCCTTCACGCCGATCTGCCAAACGTTCAAGAACGATCAGGTCGTCGTGGTGCCGCCGAATTCGCCGCTCAAGACGGCGCGCGACATCGTCGAGGCGACCAAGCGCAAGCCCGGCGGGCTCAATGTCGCCGTTCCGGGAATCGCCACGATCCCGCATCTCGCCATGATCGCGTGGGCCGATCAGGCTAAGGTCGCGTTCAACGACGTGCCCTACAAAGGCCCGGCCGAGGAAATGCAGGCGGTGCGCTCGGGCCAGATCGACTTCGCCGCCGTGCCGCTGACCGCGGCCGCCGGCAGCGGGCTGCCGATGCCCGGACTATTCGCCGAAGCGCGCAATCCCGCATTGCCCAACGTGCCCACCTTCAAGGAGCAGGGTTACGACGTGGCGCCGCTGAGCTACGGCGGCCTGTTGGGGCCTGCCGGCCTGCCGGCCGACGTCACCGCCAAGCTGGAGGCGGCCTGCATCGCGGTGATGCAGAGCGACGCCGCCCAGAAGGTAGTCAAGCATACGCTGCAGCCGGCCGGCTATTTCGCCGACAGCGCCGGCTTCGCCCGCAATCTGGCGACCGATACGGCCGAGAAGAGCCGCCTGGTGCCGCTCCTCCATCCGCACTGAGCAGCGCGC
Source organism: Xanthobacteraceae bacterium (assembly GCA_030036975.1). Taxonomy (GTDB): domain Bacteria; phylum Pseudomonadota; class Alphaproteobacteria; order Rhizobiales; family Xanthobacteraceae; genus BOG-931. The sequence continues at coordinate 3,640 of JASHSE010000499.1, forward strand.
GGTTTGCGCGCGGCGTCTGCAAAAGCGCGCTCGTCGGCGCCTTGCCGCGGTAATGTTATAATATTACATTTCGGCGGTCCGCTCACGCCGCTCGGTCCGGGGCGCTCAATGGGACCGGCCATGACAAGGCTGCTCAAGATATTGGTCTGGGTCGCAGCCGCGCTCGCCGTCACGTTCGCAGCCGCCGCGCCTTTGCGGGCGGCCGACAAAAAGATCACCGTAGTCGCGGCCGAGAACTTTTACGGCGACGCGGCGCGGCAGATCGGCGGCGCCGGAGTTTCAGTAACCTCGGTGCTGGGCAGTCCCGATCAGGATCCGCATCTGTTCGAAGCGACGCCTGCCATCGTTCGTCGGATCGCCGCCGCCAAGCTCGTGGTCTACAACGGCGCCGCCTACGATTCGTGGATGGACAAGCTGCTCAAGGTCACCGCTGCGCCGGGACGCGTGGTGATCACGGCGGCCGATCTCGTGCACAAGAGGGCCGGCGACAATCCGCATCTTTGGTACGATCCGTCGACCATGCCGGCGGTCGCCGCCGCGCTTGCGGCGGCGCTGGGCACGATCGATGCCGCCCACAAGGATGATTACGTGGCGCGGCTGAAGACGTTTCTTGCTTCGCTCGCGCCGCTCGACGAAAAAATCGCCGCCATGCGCGCCAAATATTCCGGCGCGCCGGTGACCGCGACCGAGCCGGTGTTCGGCGACATGGCGGCGGCGCTGGGACTCGTCATGCGCAACGCTTCGTTCCAGGTCGCAGTCATGAACAATACCGAGCCGAGCGCCCGCGATTTTGCGCAATTCGAGGACGATCTGAAAAATCACAAGGTGCGGGCGATGTTTTACAACACGCAGGCATCGGACCGCTTGGTGCAGCGGCTCGTCGCGCTGGCACGCGCCGACGGCGTTCCGGTGGTCGGCGTGACCGAGACCTGCCCGCCGGGCCTGTCGTATCAGGCCTGGATGCTGCGCGAGCTTGACGCCACCGCAAAGGCGCTGGCCGGGCCCGGCTCATGAGCGTGATCGCGTTCGACCATGTCGCGCTCGGCGTCGGCGGGCGCATGGTACTCCGCGACGTGAGCTGCGCCATCGCGCCCGGCGAGTTCATCGGCGTGCTTGGCCCCAACGGCGCCGGCAAGACGACGCTGTTTCGCGCCATTCTCGGCCTCATTCGGCCGGTCGCCGGCAGCATTCGCGTGTTCGGCCGCGCGCCGCGGCGCGGCGATGCGGCCATCGGGTACCTGCCGCAGGTGCGCACGCTGCTGCCGGACTTGCGCGTGCGCGGCGTCGATTTCATCGCGAGTTCCGTGCGCGGCGAACGTTGGGGGCTACCGGTCCACTCGCGTCCGGAGCGTAAGGTCGTTGCGGAAACGCTCGCTGCCATCGGCGCGGACGAACTTGCCGAACGGCCGCTCGCCGACATGTCGGGCGGCGAGCGCCAGCGCTTGCTGCTCGCCCAGGCGCTGCTCGGCGAACCGAAACTGCTGCTGCTCGACGAGCCGCTGATCAGCCTCGATCAGCGCCATCAGGAATCCGCGGTCGAACTGGTGCGCGGCTTTGTCCGCGAGCGCGGCATCACGGTGTTGTTTTCGGCGCACGAGCTGAACCAGCTGATCGGCGTGCTCGATCGCGTGCTCTATCTCGGCAACGGCCAGGCCGCGCTCGGCACTGTGGCCGAAGTGATGACCGCGCCGGTGCTGTCGCGGCTTTACGATGCACGCATCGAGGTGGTGCGTGCCGACGGCCATATCTTCGTGCTGTCGCGTGGCCAGAACGTCGAACGCTCCGACCATCAGCACGATCACAGCCACGGCGACGCCCATGCCCACCATCACCACGACCATCGCCATGCTTGAATACGATTTCATGCGCAACGCGTTCGCGGCCGCGGGCGTGGCGGCTGTGGTGTCCGGCCTGGTCGGTTATTTCCTGGTGCTGCGCGGCCAAACATTCGCCGGTCACGCGCTCGGCCATATCGGCTTTGCCGGCGCCACTGGCGCAGCCTTGATCGGCATGGCGCCGGTCTGGGGTCTGGTCGGCTTCACCGTCGCCGCCGGTATCGCGATCGGGTGGCTGGGCGAGCGGATCAGCGGCCGCGACGTCGCCATCGGCGTGGTGCTGGCGCTGGCGCTGGGCTTCGGATTGCTGTTTCTGCATTACTACACGGCGTTCGCCGCCCAGGCGACGGCTTTGTTGTTTGGCAATGTGCTGGCGGTCGATCCCTTCACCATCCTCACGTTGATCGGGCTCGGCATCGTGACGCTTGCCGCCTTGGCGGCGATCATGCGGCCGTTGCTTTTTCTCACCCTCCAACCGGAACTCGCCGAGGCCAAGGGCGTGCCGGTACGGTTCGTCTCGACCGCGTTCATGGCGATTGTCGCGCTTGCGGTGTCGGAGAGTGCGCAAATCGTCGGTGTGCTCTTGGTCTTCGCGCTGATGGTCGGACCGCCGGCTACGGCGCAGCGCCTCGTGACCGGTCTGTGGAGCGGCATGATCCTGTCGGCCGCGTTGGCGTTGGCCGAGGCTTGGCTCGGCATCGCCATGGCTTATGCGACCGATTGGCCGGTGAGCTTCTGCATCGCGCTCCTCAGTGCGCTCGGCTATTGTCTCAGCCGCGGCAATTGGCCGGCACGGCGTTCCGCCGCGGCGCAGGGATAGGGCATGAGCGAGCCATCCGGGCGCGCCGTCTGCGTCGGCGAGGCGCTGATCGAGCTCAAGCGTGGCAGCGACGGCCGCTTTGCGCTGTCCTGCGGCGGCGACACGTTCAACACCGCCGTCTACCTGGCACGCGCCGGCATCGATGCCGCCTTCGCGACCGCGATTGGCGACGATTTGTATTCAGAGAGCATGCTGGCGCTGGCGGCGGCGGAGGGCATCGCCACGAACCTGGTGTTGCGCATTCCCGGCCGGCTGCCGGCGCTTTGTCTGGTCGAGGGCGCCCCAAGCGGCGAGCGCAGCGTACGCTATTGGCGCGAGGGCGCGCCGGTGCACGAGCTGTTCGAGTTGCCGGACTGGATGCGGCTCGCTGAAGGCTTGGTCAGTGCAAAGCTGATCTACTTCTCCGGAATTACGCTGTCCTTATTGTCGACCAACGGCATCGCCCGTTTTCTCGCGGTGCTCGAAGTGGCGCGAGGCCAGGGCGGCAAGGTGGCGTTCGACGGCAATTTCCGGCCGCGCGGCTGGAAAGGCGATCTACCGCGCACCCGCACCGTCTTCATCGAAGCGCTCAAGCGCGTCGATATCGCACTGCCGGCCTTCGATGACGAGGCGGTGCTGTGGGGCGATCCGAGTCCGGAAGCGACGGTGGCGCGGCTGCAGGCCTTCGGCATCGGCGAGATCGTGGTCAAGAACGGACCAAACAGCGCGCTGGTCGCGAGTGTCGGCGCGCAGGACTTCGTGCCGGTGCCGGAAGTTCTGGTGCCGGTCGACACCACCGCCGCGGGCGACGGTTTCAATGCCGGCTATCTGGCGGCGCGGTTGTCGGGCAGCGAGCCGATGCAGGCCGCCGCCGCCGCCCATCGTCTCGCCGGTCACGTGATCCGCCATCCCGGCGCGCTGGTGCCGCGCATCGGAGCGGCGATGCATTGAGCGTCGGCCGATTCCACCTTGCCGGTGTACGCGAAAGCGGATCGGAGCTAGCGTTGATCAAAATGGGTCATCGTCCTTCGTCGCTTCGCTCCTCGCAATGACGATGGACTGAATCAACTTAACTTCATCGCGCTTTAACAGCTTGACCGTGCGGCAAGGGTATGCCGTGGCCGTGAGATAATGTTATTGGCGTAATTTGTAGCAGTGCCCGCCGCCTCCAGCCCTTACGTGCGAGCGGCAGGCGCTGAGCGTCGGAAACGAACAGTCAGGGTGTCCTGTCGCTGTTGCGCCTCTCAATTCCGCACAGAACTTGGCGGCATTTGCAGGGCCTTGAGGATAAAGAACGAAGCCGATCGAGAGAAGCATCATCGTAGCGATGAGCCGGACCGTTAGTTCCCAACTCAGCATCTGAACCTCCTTATTTTTGTGACTTCTCGCACGGCAAGCGTGATTTCGTCCTTGCCGATGCAGCGCGACATTAGCCAAAGGCGTTGGATTGGACGCTCTCTGGCGCGCGGACGATTGGCAAATAGTCAGGCACCGGTTTGGTTCCATTACATGCCAGGTTAATAGGCCCGAAGAAGGCTTCGACTGCTTATTCTGCAAATCGCACTTAACGGACTTGAGGTATGCTCCGTGCCAGTCCGCCATTGGCCCTTGTCCGACAGGCGATCGCGCGGTTGACAACGAGCGGATAGGCCCTGCGGGGCCGATGCGTTCGTGAATCGCTACCGAAAGAATCCGGGCGCGCTGTTGTAGTTCGGATCCCTACCACGGCGTCGCAGTCGCGTCGACGCCAGCAGCAGTTACGTCGCCGCCTGCATCGCTGTGGCCGGGCTGCGCAGCGTATCGAGAATCGCGTTGGCGCGCGCCATCGAAAAATCGCGGGTATTCTGGTCGAATGCGGCCGGCGTGCCGCGCATCATGTAGCCGTGCTTGACGCCCGGGAAAATGTGCACCTCGACGTTGGTCATGCGCGCCGGGACGGGACGATAGGCGTCCAGCACTTGCGGCGGCGCGCGGTGGTCGCGGTCGCCCCAGATGATGCAAACCGGCGCGCACACGCCGTCGAGCTCGCCGATGTAATCCAGCATCTGCGTGCCGTGGCAGGAAATGCCCGCCGCATAGCCGAGCCGCTGCGGCCCGATGATGGCGTAAGGCCCGCCGTAGCAGAAGCCGATCGTCGCGGCGCGGCCGTTGAACTGCGGCAGCGTGCGCAGATACGCCAAGGTATCAGCCATGTCACGCTCGCCTTCTTTGATGCGCGCAAGGCGCGGCTGCGAGCGTTCTTGGGTGCGTTTATCGTCATGCGACAGCGGGCCGGGAATCGAGCGCCAGAACAGGTCGGGCGCCGCGGCCAGAAAACCGTGGGCGGCGAATTCGTCGGCGATGGCGCAAATGTCAGCATCGACGCCGTGCACGGCTGAAGCCAAAACGATCGCCGGCACGGCACCGTCGGACTTCGGGGTGGCCAGATAACAATCGAACGCGCCGCCGGCGCTGGAGTCGATCTTCACACTGTTGCCCGCGCGCGCTTGCGAAAATCCCGACATGAGAACCTCCCGTTCCGGTCGCAATGGCGGCCTTATAGCGCATCGCGCCATACCGCGATTGAGAAGATCATTTGTAACGCGTCTCAGCCGTCGAAATCGTTCGGCCGTAACTCGATCGGCGTGCCGTGCGGCGTACGCGCGCAGGCGTGCGCCCAGGCGGCGCGGGTGCGTGCGAGCGTGCGCGGATCGGAAAGGCCTTTCGCCGCGACAATGCGCTCGAGCGTGGCCAGCCAGTGGTGGTAATAGGTTGCGCCGGTGTCCGGATCGCCGGCGGCCTGCGCCTTTTTGATCTCCTCGCCCAGCGTTGCGGCCCATTCCTTCCAGGTGAAGACGCCGCGCTCGTTGAGGGCCAGCGCCAGCGCGAACGCCTGCGCTTGCCACGGCTCGCGGAACACGGGGCCTTCGTCGTTGCGCGGAATGCTTTGCACCGACTGCGTCGCCCGCAGCGTGGCCGGGTCAGGGCTCATGGCCGTCAGGCTCGTTCCAGATACGGCTCGAACGCTTCGATCGACATTTTCAGGGACGGATCCGCGGCATCGCCCCACAATTCGCGGCTCTCGAACACCACGGTGTAGAGCCATTGCGGGTTCTCGCCTTGGCCGATCGCCACGGTGTCGGCATAGACGTGGCAGCCGCGCACCGCTTCGA
>JASHSE010000500.1 GCA_030036975.1 Xanthobacteraceae bacterium
GATCACCAGGATGACGAACGGCCTTTGCGCCGCATCGATCACGAGCGGCCGCGCCACCGGCGCCAGCACTTTCTCGACCTCCGCCGCTACGACAGCCTTGATCTCGTCCGGCGAGATCGCCGCGTCGTGGCGGCTTTCGCGCAGCGCATTGGCGATCCTACCGGCGGTTTCCAGGCCGAGATCGGCGCGGATCAGCACGTCCTCGATGTCGGCAATGGTTTCGGCATCGAGCTTGCGCTTGGCAACAAGATCCGAGATCGCGCCGCCCAGCGCCGCGGAGCTGCGGCGCAAGCCCCCGGTGAGGCGCTGCCACCAAGTGGCTTTCTGCGTTTGCGTTGCGCTGTCGTTCATGCCGCGCCCGTGATAGCGGGTTCCGCAAGGTGCGAAAACCATGACCCCCGAAGAGATGGTGTCGCGGCTCCTCTATCGCGACGCCCTGATGCTGGTCATCGACAAGCCGGCCGGCTTTGCCGTGCATCGCGGGCCCAAGGGCGGCGAGAGCCTCGAAGATCATTTCGATGCCTTGCGCTTCGGCCTGCCGCGGCGTCCGGCTTTGGCGCATCGGCTCGATCGCGAAACGTCGGGCTGCCTCGTGCTCGGCCGCCATCGCAAGGCGCTGGCGCAACTCGGCCGGCTGTTCAAGAGCGGGGCGGTGGCAAAGACGTATTGGGCCGTGGTGGAAGGTGGGCCCGAGCCGGACGAGGGCGTGATCGACCTTCCGCTCGGTCGCCTCGATGCGGCGCGCGGTTGGTGGATGAAGCATGACCCGAAGGGGCAGCCGGCGGTGACGAAGTGGCGTGTGTTGGGGCGTTCACTTCTCACCTCCCCCTGCAAGGGGGAGGCCGACCCGCCGCAGGCGGGTCGGGTGGGGGTCAGTATCCCCAACGGCTTCGCCGTCGACCCTCGCCCTGCAGGGGAGGGTAAGACGATAACATGGCTCGCGCTCGAGCCCGTGACCGGCCGCACCCATCAGCTGCGCGTGCATTGCGCCGCGATGGGGTGGCCCATTGTGGGCGACACGATCTACGGAAACGCGCCGCGCGCCGGCGGCCCCAGCCTGCACCTGCATGCCGGCGAGGTCGTCGTGCCGCTCTACAAGAACCGCGCACCGATCCGTGTCGTTGCGCCGCTGCCGCCGCACATGCGCGAACGGCTTTCGCTGTGCGGCTGGCGGGATGAGGACGCGTAGCCTGCTCCAAATGTCATTCCGGGGCCCGAGCGCAGCGAGGGAGCCCGGAATCCATAACCACCGTCAGGGCGAGTTCTGCACGGATCGTGGTTATGGATTCCGGGCTCGCGGCCTTCGGCCGCGCCCCGAAATGACGGCTCATCAATAAATCGTTTGTTTGATCCGCTCGGGCGCGAGGCGGTCGTGCTCCGGGCCGCCCATTTTGCCGTCGGTCAGTTCGGCGAGAATCGCGCCAGGCGTCGGCAGCGTTTTGCGATCGACCTTGCTCTTTTCGTCCCACAATCTGGCGCGGATGATCGCCTTGGTGCACTGAAAATAAGCGCGCTCCACGGTGACGACCAACACGCATTTCGGCGCTTTGCCGTTGATAGCGAAGCTTTCCGTCAGTTTCGGATCGGTCGAAATCTTGGCGCGGCCGTTGACGCGCATGGTCTCGCCGACGCCGGGAATGAGAAACAACAGCGAGAGGCGCGGATCGCGCACCAGGTTGCGCAACGAATCGATGCGATTGTTGCCGCGGCGGTCGGGGACGACGAGCGTGTGCTCGTCGAGGACGCGCACAAAGCCGGGCGGATCGCCGCGCGGCGAGCAGTCGAGGCCTTCCGGGCCGCAGGTGGCGATCACGCAGAACGGCGCGGCCTCGATCAGCTTGCGGTATTGCACGGTGATGCGGTCGGTTTCCTTAAACACGGCCGGACCGTACGGCGCGTCGCTATAGACGCGTTCGAGCTGTTCGGTCGAGGTGATCGTATAATCCGGATCGTTGCCATCCATGGCGCGCTCTCCGATTGAGGCAAGTTTAACTCATGCCGCCAGCAACTGTCTGCCGTCATGCGCGGCGATCGTTACATCGACAATTTGTCCCGGTTGTGCCGGCGCGGCGAGCTGCACCTTGGTGAACTGCTCGGTGCGGCCCGCCTGGCGCGACTCGGCGAGTACGCGCCGCCTTGCGCCGACCTCGCCGTCGAGATGCTGCGCCAGCGCCTGCGCGCCGCGCTCGCGCAGCCGCCGGGCGCGATCCTTGACGATGTCGCGGGGAACCTGCGGCATGCGCGCCGCCGGTGTTCCCGGGCGCGGTGAAAATGGAAAGACGTGAAGATGCGTGAGGCCGCATTCGCCGACGAGGGCGAGCGAGCTTTGAAACATCGCTTCGGTCTCGGTCGGGAAGCCGGCGATCAAATCGGCGCCCAACGCAATATCCGGCCGCAGCCGGCGCACGCCGGCGCAGAACGCGATCGCATCGGCGCGGCTGTGGCGTCGCTTCATGCGCTTGAGAATGAGATCGTCGCCGGCTTGCAGCGACAGATGCAGGTGCGGCATCAGCCGCGCGTCGCTCGCCAGCGCGTCGAGCAGATCGCGGTCGGCTTCGACCGAGTCGATCGAGGAGAGCCGCAGCCGCGCCAGTTCCAGCACCTCCTTGAGGATGCGCTTGACCAGCGTGCCGAGCCGCGGCGCGTCCGGCAGATCGGCGCCATAGGCGGTGATATCGACGCCGGTAAGCACGATC
>JASHSE010000501.1 GCA_030036975.1 Xanthobacteraceae bacterium
CCGGAGGCGCTATCACGGGACATACCCTTGTAGTGGACGGCGGATGGACTATAACTTAGACTCGCCCTTGCGAGAAGGAGTATCGAAATGCTGCTGCCAAGTGCGCACGAAGGACTGATCGTTGAAAAAGACGGCAGCCGAATATTCATCGGGAAAAAAGCGCAGGGTCTCTGTGGGTTGATTCTAGCTATTTCTGCTCATGGCGCCGACATGGCAGGCGCTAAACTGATCTGCGATTCCCTAGGCAAAGTGGGGGCTCGCCTGATTCAGATGGTCGGCATTGAGGAAGTAATCGTCCGGACAATAACCCTGCTTGCCTATCGCTACTTGCAGCAGGGGGGAACGAAAGTTGTGTACGGCGAAATCGTCGAAGCCGATCCAAAAGACCGACCTACGGAATATGAACTGCAGAACATCAGTGAGCAATTTATTGAGCCTCAGGACCTTCTCAAGGAAATGAAGACGAGGCTGATGAGAGCATTAGAGCACCATATTTTTCCAACGGATGACACGTTGCTGGTGAATTTGAGTTCTAGGCTGGGCGTTGGCGGCGGTGGCACTTAACTACGCACCAAGCTTTGGAGTGATATGCGGACGCGATTCCGAAGTGCACACCATAGCCCGATCGGAGCTCTTTCCGAAGACCCTCATCACATAATCACAGCGCAACTGAGTGCATTTTGAATGCCAACTGTTCGCGGCGAAGGTTCCCGTCCGGTCCGCCTTCAGGATTACCGTCTCCCCGATTGGCTGATCGAGACCGCCGACGTCGACGTCTCACTAGATCCGAGTGCCACCCGTGTGCGCTCGAAGCTCAGGCTAAAACCGAATCAGGCCGGCGCGCCGGCGCCGCTCGTACTCGATGGCGAAGAGCTCAAGCTCACTTCGCTCCTGCTCGACGGCAAGCAGCTGGCGGCCGAAGACTTTGCCGTCACGCCGGGGCGGCTCACCATCGCGCAGCCGCCGCATCACCCGTTCGAGCTGCAGATCGAGACCGTGATCGATCCTGCCGGCAACACACAATTCATGGGCCTCTATCGCGCCGGCGCGACCTATTGCACGCAATGCGAGCCCGAAGGCTTTCGCCGCATCACCTATTTCCTCGACCGGCCCGACGTGATGGCGGTCTACACCACGCGCATCGAAGCCGACAAAAACGAGGCGCCGGTGCTGCTTGCCAACGGCAACCTGGTCGCGCACGGCGACGTGCCCGGCACCTCGCGGCATTTTGCGGTGTGGCACGACCCGTTCAAGAAGCCGAGCTATCTGTTCGCGCTGGTCGGCGGCAAGCTCGCGCGCATCGAGGATAGCTTCACGACCCGGTCGGGCCGCAAGGTGGCGTTGCACATCTATGTCGAACCCGGCAAGGAGAACCGCTGCGCCTACGCCATGGACAGCCTCAAGCGCGCCATGCGCTGGGACGAAGAGGCTTTCGGCCGCGAATACGATCTCGATATTTTCATGATCGTCGCGGTCTCGGCGTTCAACATGGGCGCCATGGAGAACAAGGGCCTCAACATCTTCAACGACAAATACGTGCTGGCCTTGCCGCAGACCGCGACCGATGCGGATTTCGCCAGCATCGAGGCGGTGATCGCGCACGAATATTTCCACAACTGGACCGGCGATCGCATCACCTGCCGCGACTGGTTTCAGCTCTGCCTGAAGGAAGGCTTGACGGTTTTCCGCGACCAGGAATTCACCGCCGACCAGCGCTCGCGCGCCGTCGAGCGCATCGGCGACGTGCGCTCCCTGCGCTCGCACCAGTTCGTGGAGGACGCCGGGCCGCTGGCCCATCCGGTACGGCCCACGCTGTATCACGAGATCAACAACTTCTACACCTCGACGGTTTACGAAAAGGGCGCCGAGCTGGTGCGCATGATCAAGGCGCTGCTCGGCGCCGGGCTGTTCCGCAAGGGCATGGACCTCTACTTCGAGCGCCACGACGGCGAGGCCGCCACCGTCGAGCAGTTCGTAAAATGTTTCGCCGACGTCAGCGGTCGCGATTTTGCGCAGTTCATGCGCTGGTACGCGCAGGCCGGCACGCCTGAGGTTCTGGTCACACCGCATTACGACGCGAGCGCAAAGACCTACCGGCTCGACATGGTGCAGAAGATTCCGCCGACGCCTGGGCAACCGCATAAGGAGCCGATGACGATTCCGCTGGCGCTCGGCCTGGTCGGCAAGAACGGCGCCGATCTGCCGCTCATGCCCGACCACCGGCCGCTCGAGCGCAGTGTGCTCGAATTGACGCAACCGAGCCAATCGTTCGTGTTCACCGGCGTCGCGGAACGACCGATTCCGTCGCTCAATCGCGGCTTCACTGCGCCAATTAAACTGGCACTGCCGCTCGAGGCGGACGAATTGCGTTTTCTCGCAGCGCGCGATTCCGATCCGTTCAATCGCTGGCAAGCGGTGCAGACCCTGGCGATGGTGCTGTTGACCGGCAACGTTGCCGCGGTCCGCGCCGGCGCGCCGCTGCGGCAGGACGAAGGTTTGATGGATGCGCTGGGCGCGATCTTGGCCGATCAAAAGCTTGAGCCCGCGTTCATCGCTCTCACGCTGATGCCGCCAAGCGAGGCCGACATTGCCCGCGAGATCGGCCGCGACGTCGATCCGGACGCTGTCTTTACAGCGCGGCGCAATTTGCGCGCGGCGATCGGCGATCGGCACGGTGCGGCGCTCGCCGACACCTACCGGCGCATGACGGCGCCCGGCCCATATCGGCCCGACGCGCAAAGCGTCGGCCGGCGTGCGCTGAAAAATGCGTGCCTCGATTTTTTGGCGATGACCAGGCGCGACGACGCCATCGCGCGGGCGTTCGCGCAATACCGTAGCGCCGACAACATGACCGACCGCATGGCGGCACTCGACACGCTCTCGCTGCACGACCGGCCGGAGCGCGCGGAGGCGCTCGAGGATTTTTACCGTCGCTACGCCGACGATCCGCTGATCATCGACAAATGGCTGGCGCTGCAGGCCGCCATTCCCGAGCCGGCGACACTCGACCGCGTGCGCACGCTGACCTCGCATCCGGCGTTTTCGATGGCCAACCCGAACCGCATCCGGGCATTGATTGGTGCGTTCGCGCAGGGCAACCAGACGCAGTTCAATAGGATCGACGGCGCCGGCTACGATTTCGTCGCCGACATCGTGCTCGCGCTCGATGCCAAGAACCCGCAGGTTGCGGCGCGGTTGATGGCCGCGTTCCGTTCGTGGCGGGCGCTCGAAGCCGATCGCCGCGTTCGCGCGGAGGCGACCTTGCGTCGCGTCGCCGCCACCGGCAGCCTGTCGCGCGACGTCGGCGACATCGTCGCCCGAACGTTGGCGGAGAGCTGAGCCGGCGCCGCACCGCTCGTTACGGCCGCCGCGATCGCGCCGACAACCTCGGCCAGGCGAAAAAACCCGGGACATCCGTTAAAAAAATCTTGACCCGGACTCTCGACAAATCGTCACGCATCGATTCTTATCGAAACTGATTCGGGAAGATGCGGCACATCCTTCCGAACGTAGCGGGGACCGTCCGAACGGAGGCTGGCGATGGCGCGCGCCGCAACGGCGAGTGCGTCTCTACGTTCCGATTCGATCAAAGGGCTGGCGCAATCCATCGCCAATCCGGCCTACCGGCGGCTGTTAAGCGCCGAGCCGCTGTTGCGCCGCGCCGTGCCGGTTCTCATCGTCGCGTTCATGCTGACGATCTGCATCGGCGCCGCCGTGCAAGTGGTCGAGCATCGCCGTCAGGTCATCGTCGACGCCACGCGCGAGGTCGAAGCGCTTGCTGATCAACTCGCCGTAACGCTCGACCGGCCAGTCCGCGACGGCAAGCCGAACCTGGCGCGTACCGCGGCAACGCTGCCGCGCGCCCTGCCCGACTGGGCCGCCGGCGCCGGCCGACGCGCGCTGATCGCCGACAGCGACGGCCGCATCGTCGCCGCCATACCCGACGATCCGCCCCTGCACGGCCGGTCCATTCTCGACGTGCTCGGCCCGTTTCAGCCGCTGACCACGTTTGGCGCCGAAGCGCACACCATGGCGATCGTGCTGCCCGAAGGCGACATGGCTTTGGCGACGGTTCGCGCGCTCGACAACCCAATCGGCACCGTCACGGTGCTGCAGCCGCTCGACCAGGCGCTGGCGGACTGGCGCTCGACCACCGCGCTGACCGTGACGTTGTCGGCAACCACCGGCTTTGTCGTGCTCATTCTCGGCTTCGCTTTCCATTGGCAGGCGACGCGCGCGCGCGAGGCCGACCTCATCCACGACACCGTGCGCAGCCGCATCGACACTGCGCTCGACCGCGGCCGCTGCGGACTCTGGGACTGGGATTTGGCGCGCGGCCGCGTGTTCTGGTCGCATTCCATGTTCGACATTCTCGGTCTGACGCCGAAGGACGATTTGCTGACGTTCGGCGAGGTCAATGCGCTGGTGCATGCCGACGACGTCAATCTCTACGATCTGGCGACGCAACTCGCCGACGCCAAGACGCAGTCGTTCGACCACGCGTTTCGCATGCGCCATGCCGATGGCCGCTGGCTGTGGCTGCGCGCGCGCTGCGAATTGACCCGGCAGGACGGCGACGCCGGGCTGCACCTCATCGGCATCGCGGTCGACGTCACCGAGCAAAAGAGCCTGGTGGAGAAAACCGTCGCAGCCGACCTGCGGCTGCGCGACGCGATCGAGACCATCCCGGAAGCGTTCGTGCTGTGGGACGCCGACAACCGGCTGGTGCTGTGCAATTCGAATTTTCAGGCGCTCCATCACCTGCCTGACGAAGCGGTGATGGCCGGCACGCCGTATGAGAATGTCGTGGCCGCCGGCAAAAAACCGATCATCCGCACCACCGTCGCCAACGACGACGGCCAGCTGCCCGGCGCCCGCACCTTCGAAGCGCAACTCGACGACGGCCGCTGGATGCATATCAGCGAGCGGCGCACCAAGGACGGCGGTTACGTCTCCGTCGGCACCGACATCACCAAGATCAAGCTGCACGAGCAGCGGCTCGTCGATGGCGAAAAGCGCCGCATCGCCACGATCGACGATCTGCGCAAGTCGCAGCAGGCGCTGGAGCAGCAGGCCGGGCAGCTCGCCGATCTGGCGGAAAAATATGCCGAGGAAAAAACCCGCGCTGAGGAGGCCAATGCGACCAAATCGAAATTCCTGGCGAATATGAGCCATGAGCTGCGCACGCCGCTCAACGCCATCATCGGCTTCTCCGAGATCATGGAAGCGCAGATGTTCGGGCCGCTCGGCGCCGAAAAATACGGCGAATATTCGCGCGACATCCGCGAAAGCGGCCAGTATCTGCTCGACGTCATCAACGACAT